>CAYLQC010000001.1:0-19231 GCA_964385785.1 uncultured Muribaculaceae bacterium
TATTCATCGATATGACCACTCGCTCCTTTAATGATATAACCAACGCAATCGACTAGTTTGATTTTAGTTTCAAATTCCCCTACTTTGATTGTTGCTCCACTAGAGGGGACAAATTTGGGTTCAGTAGTCATAATTGTTTTACCTTCAGCAGTTTGAGGAATTTCATCTAAACATTTTCTTTTTTCGTATTCATCTTCAATATTAGGGATGACTAAGTTTTCAATAAATTTTTTTATAAAAGTACTTTTACCACATCTTACGGCCCCTACTACCCCTAAATATATTTCGCCATTTCCCCGAGTGGCAATTGATTTTATAATCTCGTTTTTTTCCATAATACTAATCCTTTCTTCTATACAAATTTATGAAGAAAAAGATATTTTTAGTACAAATTATTTATATATTCTTAACATATATTGTGAGTTTATTAAGTATTCTTTGATACCATTATATTCAATTACACTAACATTTTTAATAGATTTAGTATAGCTATCATTAATATTAAAATACCTCCTAATAAATTTAGATATTTCTTTTTTAGTTAATTCATGATACATTTAACTTTCCCCTTTCCTATTATAAGGATAACATAGGACAATTAAAAACTTTGTCGGATATTGTCAAAATAAATAAATATTAGTCATATTTTAAATATGTTATAAAATTTGCCTATTTATATGTAAATTGCACTACAAAATATTACAATGGCCCACACATTTACGTATTTTAATTTTTTTTGCGTGAAAATTAAGGATAGGTGGTATTATGTATACAAAAATGAAAGAGATGCGAGAATATGAGGGGTTAACGCAGAGTGATGTTGCTAATACTTTAGGAGTTGTTCGTTCTACTTATGCCGGGTATGAAAGTGGAAAAGATATTATTCCTTTAACTAAGTTATTTTTGTTTGCTAAAAATTTTAAAGTAACAATGGGTTTTTTGGTTGGTTGGGAAGATAATAAAATAGTTACTAATTATAAAGAGATTGATAGAGATATTATTGCTTATAATTTGAAAAAAACACGTGAAAAAAACCATTTGACACAAAAACAAATGGCTGAGATTTTAAAAACTAGTCAAGCAAATATTCATAAGTATGAAACTGGTAAGTCATTAATTACAACAACTTATGCTTTAGAATTTGCTAAACAGTTTAATTATTCAATTGATGATTTTGTAACTAAGAAAGTAATTAATTAAAACATTTTATCAATATTTTTAGGAACTTCGTCTTTTATAATGGTATGAATTATTTTATTACTTTGTTCTTCACTAACTTTTTTACCCGTTATTTTACTAAGAGTAGCTATTACTTCTTTTAAAGTTTTTTCATCTTTCATATTACCGTTTTCTAGTTTTCTAGCTAAATTGATAATAGTATCTTTATTTACTTTAGTTTTCTTTTCGACTTTATTAAAAAAATCATCTTTAAATTCCATATACTTCACCTAATTTAGTATATGTTGGTTATTTTAATTAGTTTCTTCATAAAAAATATCATCAGGTTTTAAATTAAAGACAGCAGCAATTTTTTTAGCCATATCATAATATAAACGACGTTTTTTATGTTCAATTTGCCAGTAGTATGATTTGCTAATACCTAAGAGTTTTGCCATATCTTGATGACTATACCCTTTTTTTATTCTTAAATTAATTAAATGTTGCATAGAGTTTCGTTCCTTTCAAAAAGTAGATATATCATACTTTATTTTTAAGGGAATGTCAATTTTGTAAAGTTATAGTATGGTGGACTTATGTTTTTTTAATTCATATAGTTATTTTATAAAGGAGTAGACATAATGAAAACAATTAAAAAGGAAACTATAGAACAAACTATAGGAAGAAATTTGAAATATTTTCGTTATCAAGCAGGAATGTCACAAGAAAAATTTTATGAGATGTGCAATTTAAGTCCTAAGTATTTAGCGAGTGTAGAACGAGGAGAAGTAAATGTAACTGTATCATTTTTAGATAATATTGCGAAAGTTTTAAAAGTGGATATTGTGGAGTTTTTTAATACAGATACGAGTAGAGTTATTACGAAAAGGCGAATTGATGCTAAGGAGAAGAATTAATCTTCTTTTTTATTTTTAAATTGAAAAATTATAGGTGTACCGCTAAAGTCAAAGTTTTCTCTTATTTTATTTTCTAAGTAACGTTCATAACTAAAATGAATTAATCTTTTATCGTTTACTCTAAAAGTAAATTTTGGGGGTTTAGTACCAGTTTGACTAACAAAATAAATTTTAAGACGTTTGCCTTTATATGAAGGGGCCTCATGCATAGATACGGCCTCAGTTATGACATTATTTAAGTCACTAGTTTTAATGGTTTTTTGGTTGTTATTAAAAGATGCAAGTATTTCTGGCATAAGAGTGGCAAGACGTTTTTTAGTTTTAGCAGATAAAAAGACGAATTTAGCATATTTAGCAAAAGCAAAGTGCGATTCTAAGTTTTTTTGCCAGGTATTTATTTCATGATTAGGATCTTTAATAGTATCCCATTTATTTACAGCAATAACGATACCTTTTCCTTCTTGAATGGCATAGGATAAGATATGTTTATCTTGTTCAATAATACCTTCTTCAGCATTTATGACTAAAACACAAACATCACTACGATTTATCGCTTTTAGACTTCTTAATAAACTATATTTTTCGATATTTTCGTAAATTCTCCCTCTTTTTCTAATTCCGGCGGTATCAATAGCAACGATTTCTTGATTATTATATAAAATAGTGGTATCAACGGCATCCCTAGTTGTTCCAGGAATTTCACTTACTAAAATACGTTCTTCATTTAATAGGGCATTTATTAAACTACTTTTACCAACATTAGGGCGTCCGATTAAACAAAATTTAAGTCTTTCATCGGTTTCTTCTTGATTTTCGGGGAAATCTTTAGTTATTTCTTCTAAAAGGTTAGTAATTCCTTGATTATGAGCAGCACTAATACCTAAAACAAGGGGAAAACCTAATTCGTAAAAGTCATATAGAGCCATATTTCTTTTAGCATTATCAATTTTATTAACAACAACTATAACTTTTTTTTGGGCTTTTTTTAATAAGTCGCGAATTTTAAGGTCGCCACTTGTAACTCCCGTTTTACCATCAGTTATAAAAAGAATAACATCAGAGGTATCAATTGAAATTTGGGCTTGGGCCATAATACTTTTACTCCAGTTATTTTCTTCACCTAAAATACCTCCAGTATCTACTAGTAAAAATTTTTTATTTTGATAGTTTACATTCCCTACTAAACGATCTCTAGTAATTCCTGGGGTATCCATAACTATGGCTTTATTTTCTTTAATTAATAAATTAAAAATGGTTGATTTACCAACATTAGGGCGTCCGATTAAACAAACGGTTTTCATTTAGGTACCCCCTTTCTTTTTTAGTGTTTATCTTAGCATAACTTTTTAAATATGGCAATTATTTTAATTAGGTAGTTCGATTACAACATCACTTTCAGGGTAACTAATACAAGGGTGGATATAATTTAGATTTTTATCCCCTACTCTAACATCATTACAAAAAGTTTTTACTTTACCACTTATGAGTTTAGAACGACAATAACCACACTCCCCAACATGACAACGGCTTGGGGTTAAGATACCATTTTTTTCCATAGTATCAAGTAAGGTTTCTTGACCATTACATTTTAGTGATATTTCTTGATTTTTAGTTCTAACTATTAAGTTATAGTCTTCATTACTTTTTAAATTTATTTTACTTTTAAAAGGAATAGTTCGAACACTCTTTAAAGGAAGATTAAAGTTTTTTAATAATTCATTTACTTTTTCTAAAAAGTCAATAGAACCACTTACAAATACTGATACTTCTTCTTTTAAGTAACTACTCAAAGTTTCTTCTTTCAAATTATCTTCTAGGTATTTAATATTAACTTTTTTAGTTTTAGAAGCAATATCATCAAATTTGTTTTTAAAGATAAATTCTTCTTTGGCATTATAAAGAATTGTTAAGTTAAAATCATTAGTACCATCTAAAATAGATTCTGCCATAGAAATAATTGGATAAGGCATTTCTTCATCAATTAAAGCAATAACGTGTTTAGCATCTCTTAAAGGGTTGTATGTAAATACGCCGATTGGACCACTAACAATTAATTTATCCCCAACTTCTATTTGATTAGTTAGACAAGTGGAAACTATACCATCAGGTATTTCTTTAACGGTAATACTATATTCATTTTGTAAAGATTTTTTAGGGCTACTACTTAAAAAATATGGTCTTCTATATATTCCTTCGGCGACTTTCATTTGCAGACTGATATATTGTCCGGCTTGGAAATAAGCTAAGGTTTTAACATGAAAGTCAGGATCAGGTGCTAAGATAAAAGTTTTTATATCGGGAGTTTCGTTAATTATTTTAGTAACAATAACATGTTGGGTAGAGGGGTGAAGAAAAGAAGACAACTTATTAGCAGAAAAATCAGTAAAAATTGGTTCTTTAGAAGAATTTTTTATAACATTTTCTCTTGCGTTTTTTAAGTTATGAAATTCGATAATTTCTTTTTTACCTATACCTTTTAATTTTATTTCACTCATCACTATCAACTCCTTTCATATCTTGTAACACACTTTTAGCAGCGAAGAAACCAGATAGATAAGTAGAGTTATAACCGGATAGATAAGGAGAAAATCCCCCACAAAAGTATAAATTAGGAATATATTCTTCGGCTTTTTTATTTAAAAGACGAGGAATGATATTATCTAAGTCAGTGGCTTTATAACCATAAATGATACCATTAGGGTGACTAGTGTATCTAGCATAAGTAACGGGAGAGGCAATTTCGATTTCTTCAATATAAGGAATTAAGGAAACTCCTAAAGTTTTTTCAAAGTTAGTAATAATATTTTGAGCAATTTGTTCTTTTTTCTTAAAGTAGTTTTCAGGGGTTAGGTTTTTAGAAAAAGCATCACCCACAAGTAAAGAGGTAAATTCAACAATACATGTGCCTTTTGGTGAACAGGATGGGTTAGCATTATTTAAAACAGTTACGACACAACTAGTATTTTTAAGAGATTGCATTTTTTGATATTCTTTATTAGAGTTTAGGGTATTATATAAGAAATAATTATAGTTTGTAAGACCTAATTCTTGAGCACTTTTATTAAGACCTAAAAAGATAGAAAAGCAACTTGGACTTAAAAGTCTGGCATTAGTAAGACTTAAAGCATTTTTAGGAACATAATCATTTGGTAACATATCCCCATAGACAAAGGTAGGAGATATATTACAAATTACGTGTTTTGCAAAGTATTTTTTACCACTTTTTAATTCAACTCCACTTATTTTATCATCTTGAAATAAAATAGATTTAACAGGGGAAGAATATTTAATAATTCCACCATTTTTAGTGATTTCTTCAGCTAAAATATTACTTATTTCATGACTTCTTTTGGTAGGTATTTTTCCACCTAAACTAACATAAGAGTTAACCATTACAGCAAAATGAACAAAGGAAAGTTTAGATGTAGGACTTCCTAAGTAAAACCAAAAAGCATCTAGTATTTCTTGGGCTTTTTTAGGCATTTTTAAAGCATTTAATACTTTATCAACTGATTGAGAGGCAACTTTAAAAAAGTTAGGATAATTTGAATACAGATATTTTTCATCAATTTCTTCGTTTAATTCGATATAGTCTAGGGCATCGCTACATTCCGATGCTAAAAGAAAGAAGTTTTGTAAAGATTGGGTACTACCAGGAACATAAGTATTAATTTGATTTATAAATTCTTCGGTACCAAAAGGAAGTATAAAAGAGGTATTTTTTGACATATCAATTAAGTTAAAGACTTCAGGAACATTTTTAAATTCGATTTTATCTAAAATATTTAAACTTTCAAATAATTTATAAAGTTTACCTGGGTTTTCTTTAGTACCAAATTCATTTAATTGACGAAGACTTACTTCAAATTCAAAACGGCCTCTTTGAAAACTAGTAGCAAAACCGCCGGGAGTATTACTACTTTCTAAAACAAGTACACTTTTTTTCTTTTTGGCTAATTCTAAAGCGGAGATTAGTCCCCCATTACCAGCACCGATAACGATTACATCATACATAAATATGCCCCTTTTCTATTATTAACATTATAACATGGGTTGGGCATTTAAGTAAAATTAAATTTTGGAATGTTAATTAAAATAACTTGAATTTATTTTATCATTGTAAAATGTTTGTAAATAAATAGTAAATTATAAAAATAATGTAAAAGGATAACGATTAGGTAAAGGAAGAGAAAACGTCATTTCTTCTTTAGTTATAGGGTGATAAAAAGATAGAGATGATGCAAATAGAGCAATCTGGCTATTTTCTTGATAAGACTTATTATAACGGTGATCACCATATATTGGATAACCAATATGACTAAATTGGACTCTTATTTGATGATGACGTCCAGTTTTTAAATCAATTTTAACTAAAGTTTTATTATTTTTAGTAGCAATTACTTCATAATCTAGAATAGCTAATTTACCTTTATTAGAAACATAAGAAGTATTAGTTAATTCGTTTTTTAATAATTTATTTTCTAAATGACCATTATGTAATAAAGTACCATCTAAAACGGCGTGGTAAGTTTTTTTAAATTCGTGATTTTGAATTTCTTTACTTAATCTAGTGGCAGCTTTAGAAGTTTTAGCAAAGACCATAACTCCCCCTACTACGCGATCAAGGCGATGAACTAAACCTAAATAAACATTACCAGGTTTTTGTTCATTTATTTTGCGATAGTTTTTAAGTTTTGTAAGCAGATCTAAATCGTTAGTATTATCACTTTGAACTAAGATATTAATTGGTTTTTCCACTACTAGAATGTGGTTATCTTCATATAAAATATTAATCATTTTCAAAACGTCCAAAAATACCACATGGTAAAACTAAATTATCCCGAGTTATAGGTAAGCCAATTTCGCCAGATTCTACTTTACCATTAGGATACTTTTTTAAGATAGTGGTTTTTAAAATATTGGCTAAAACGGTACTAGATATTCCGGTAGTATAAGAATTAATTAAGAAAAATAAAGGGTTATCACTTAATAATTGTTCACATAAAGAAATTAAATTATAGATATCTTTTTCAAATTTCCACACTTCTTTATTAGGACCTCTACCATAACTAGGGGGATCCATAATAATAGCATCATATTTGTTACTCCTTCTAATTTCTCTTTTAACAAATTTTAAACAATCATCGACAATAAAATGAATTTCGGCGTTTTCTAAATGAGAAAGACGTACGTTTTCTTTAGCCCAATCACTCATTTTTTTTGAGGCATCAACTTGAGTTATGATAGCACCTGCCCTAGCTGATGCAAGAGTAGCACCTCCGGTATAAGCAAATAAGTTTAAAACTTTTATTTTTCTTTTAGAAGAAGTAATCTTTTTAGTAATAAAATCCCAATTAGCAGCTTGTTCGGGAAATATACCAGTATGTTTAAAGTTAGTAGGAGTTATTTTAAAAGTTAAATCTTGATAATTTATAGTCCAAAATTCTGGTAAGTCACGTTTAAATTCCCAAGAACCTCCACCAGTATTACTACGATGATAAAAACCATCAACATTTTGCCAATTAGTATAATCTAAAACATCCCACATTGCTTGGGGATCTGGTCTTCTTAAAATAATATTACCAAAACGTTCTAGTTTTTCGCCACCTCCGGCATCTATTATTTCATAGTCTTGCCATTTATCACTTATAATCAAGTTCTCACCTTCTTTTTTTATGAGACTAATATATCATAAGTTTAAAAATATTACAAGATTTTTAAACAATTGTTTGCTAAGTTAAAAACTTTTTAAATAATTATTTAGATTTTAGTTCATAAACTTGGTCAGCATTTGCTGCAACGTTTGCTGAATGAGTAACAATAATAACACATTTATTTTCTTCTTTGGCTAATTTTTTTAAAATATTTAAAATATCTTGTTCAGTGTCTTTATCTAAGTTACCAGTTGGTTCATCGGCGATGATCATTTTAGGGTTGTAAGATAAACTTCTAGCAATGGCTACTCTTTGTTGTTCGCCACCAGACAAACGAAGAACTTTACGATCCGCCATTTTTTTATCTAGACCAACGCTTTCCATTAACTTAATAGCTAAACCTTTTTTATCTTTGATTTTTTTACCACTTACATCCATTGAAAGAATAATATTTTCACTAGCAGTCATAAAAGGAAGTAAGTTATAACTTTGAAATACGATACCGATTTCAGAATTACGATAAGTATCTAAGTTCATTTTACTTAAGTCTTTTCCATCATAGATAATACGACCCATACTACATTTTTCTAAACCAGTAATTAAAGATAAAAGAGTTGTTTTACCACTACCACTACGACCTTTAATAGCATAGATTTTACCAAGAGAAAATTCGTAACTAACATCTTTTAGGGCATAGTCATCTACTTCGGCATCACTATAACGATAACTTACGTTTTCAACTTTTAAAATTGGTTCATTTTTTTTCATTTAACTTCTCTCCTTTAGTATAGTTAATGGACTAAAACGTTCAATACTAATCATAGCAGCGATACTACTTATGAATACTAGAACTAAACTAATACCTAATAATTCGATTAAAACCGTAAAATCGACAACGGCATTAATATTATCATAAGTTGTAACATTAACTACACCATTTATATTTTGATTAAATTGGTTATCAGGCATTTTCATGTTGCTTTCAATTTCGTTAGTTTCTTCGGTACTAGATTTTATTTCATTAGCAAGTAAATAGTTACCAACACTTTTAGAACTTAAGGCTCCTACTCCACTACCTAAAATAAGCGATATTAAAGCAATAACTAAAAGTTCAAAAACAAATTGCATAGTTACTTTTAATTTACTAACACCAATAGTTCTTAAAACCCCTATTTCGTATTTTCTTTCTCTAATATTAATCATATTAATAATAAATAAAACGACGGCACCAATAGTTAAAGTAACGATTAAGAAAGTTTTAGCAAATGAAGAAACATTAGATACTTCTTTTACAGCACTTAAGGCTAGTTCTTCGTTAGTTTCTACTACATAGTTTTCGTTTAAACCTTTTTCGTATAGTTCGTTTTGAAAGTTTTCAGTATCACTATAAGATTTTAGAATAAACGTGGGATTTACTGTACTATCTAGATTATAAGTATTTATTAATTCTTCTAAGTATTTAGAACCAGTTAGAATAGTATTACTAGATGTGGAAAACATACTAGGAGTATCAGTAGTTTCTAATTCTTTATAAATACCTACTACCGTAAATTGATAAGATATATCGTTTTCATCAATTAAAATAATATTACTATTTAAACTTAAGTTATTTAAAGTAGCTAGTTCTTCATTAATAAAAACATAGTTACTATCTAATATTTTATCCCAAGCATCATCAGTTATTTCGACCATAGTATAAGTTCCATCAATAAATTCATTCATTTTATCTATTTTGCTATAACCAATAATTGTAAAGTCTTTAGTATTTATTTGGTTATTTCGTTTACCATTATTTTCACCATATGAGAAATCACTACTTACTTTTTCGATTGAATCGCCGTTTAAATTAATTTGAATAGTATAAGAATAACTTTCAACATATTTACTATCAGCATAGTTTTTTACATCTTCTAATGTATAAGTATTACTAGTAATATTAGAGAATTTTTCTTTAGCATCTTCCATTCCATCTTTATTAGTCATATCAAAGTTTTTCATCATATTACCACGATTAAAAGAAATAGTTGCCTCTTTATTATAAGATGATTCATAAGATGAAATTAAGTTATTAGCAGTGTTTTGAATAGCTAAAGCAATACTAGTAGCACAAGCAATAATAAATAAAATTATACCAATTAAAATATTCCTTCCTTTATTTCTTTTGATTGAAATCCAAGCATTTTTAAATATATACATAATTTTTCCTCCTGATATAATTATACCGAAATTTGTGTTTAATTTGTGAATTTTTTTTGTTTTTTTCATGAAAAAAGAAGCTACTTGGCTTCTACAATTAATTTTATAGCAGTTTTTTGTTCATCATTTATCGTTATATCACTAAATGCTGGAATTACAACAAGATTATCGCCGCTTGGGGCAACAAAACCCCTTGCGATAGCTATAGCTTTAATAGCTTGATTTAGACTACCAGCTCCGATCGTTTGAATTTCCACAGCCTTTTTTTCACGATAAATATTAGCAATGGCTCCAGCTACTTTACTGGGATTTGATTTTGATGATACTTTTAATATTTCCATGTTTCCTCCTTTAATTTTTACTATAATAAATTATATGAAGAAACTTTAAAAAAATACTTAAGATTCCATAATATAATCTTTACTTTTATGTGGTTCTTCTCTTAATAAATCGTTATAGTCTTGTTGTCTTAATGCTTCATATACCATAATTGCTACAGCATTAGAAAGGTTTAAAGCTCTAACGTTTTTAGTCATAGGAATACGTAGACAATTATTAATAAAAGGTTTTAATATTTTAGGGGGAATACCAGTACTTTCTTTACCAAAAAAGAAGTAAATATTTTCATTTTTATTACTATAATCAAAACTAGTATGTGGTTTTTTACCATAACGAGTTAAAAAGTAATAAGTACCTTTATTTTTACTAAAAAAGTCATCAATATTATCATATACTGTATAATCACAATATTTTATATAATTAACTCCACTTCTTTTAATATATTTATCTTCTAGAGAAAAACCTAAAGGTTTAATTAGATGTAGTTTAGTATTAGTAGCAACACAAGTACGCATTATATTACCAGTATTACCAGGTATTTCTGGTTCAAATAAAACAACATTAATCATTTACTTCACTTCCTTTTTTATTTTACCATATTTTTTAATTATTTAGGATAAAAACACATTCTTCTTTTTAAGTTATTCATAGCATAATGTAGGGAGGAAATGAAATGTTATTTGAAAATAATAGTTATGATTATGACATACTTAGTTTAGCAGGATTAAATTTTAATAGTATGCAAAATTATGATAGTAAAGAAGATTTATTAAATAGTGAATTAGGTTTTAGAAGAGGAAATATGTGGAATAATGAATATGTTCCTTATAAGAATATGGAACCTGTCAAAGTAGTACCTACTAGTGAAAGAGAAAGTTTACTTTATAAAATAATGGAAATTGATTTTGCTATTAATGATTTAAATTTATTTTTAGATTTACATCCAGATAATCAAAGAATTTATGAAGTTTTTAAAAAATATACGGAAGAATGTATTTATTTAAAAGATAAGTATGCTAAAGAATTTGGTCCCCTTACTTTAGAAAATACAAGTGCTAATACTTATGAATGGATTAAAAATCCATGGCCTTGGGATAAAGGAGGTAGTAAATATGTTTAAGTATATGAAAGCCACTAATTATCCAATTAATATTAAGAAAAAAGATTTAAAAATGGCAAAATATTTACTTACACAGTTTGGTGGTGCTAACTCAGAACTGGCTGCGGCCTTACGTTATTTTAGTCAAAAATTTAGTATGCCTGATGATATAGGTAAAGCATTATTAAACGACGTGGCTTGTGAAGAAATAGGCCATGTTGAAATGATTGCGATAATGGTTAAACAGTTAACAGATGGGGCAAGTGTTGAAGAGTTAAAAGCATCAGGACTAGGAGATATGTATAGTGAACATGGAATGGGTATATATCCCACTAATGCATCAGGGGTTCCTTTTACAGCGACTTATTTTGCTGTAACTGGAGATCCAATTGCTGATTTATCCGAAGATATGGCTGCTGAACAAAAAGCTAGAGCAGTTTATGAAAATTTAATTGATTTAGCTACTGATAAAGATGTTATTGGACCACTTTTATTTTTAAGACAGAGGGAAATTGTTCATTTTAATCGTTTTAAAGAACTATATAAATATTATAAGAAAAAAGGTTATTAAAGATAGTGTTTGCTATCTTTTTTGTTGATTTTTTCTTTTTAGTAATATAAACTTAAGTTGAAATGAAGGGAGTTAGTAATTTGTTAGAACATTTAAATAATATAATTGAGGACATTAGTACACTAAAAAAAGAAAATAGTTATAATTTAGATAATGTTGATATTATTTCTTTAGAAAATAGTATTACTCTATTAAAAAATAATTTAGATAAGATTGATTTAGAAAAAGTTAAAATGTTATCTGAAGAAATTTATCAATTAAATATGGATAATACGTTTTCATATTTAACTGACCATATTAGTAATGAATTTTATGCTTTTTCCTTTATACTAGAGCAGAAAATTAAGGAGGGAAAGATATAAATGGAAAATATTGTAGAAGAATTTGATAAAATTTTTGAAAAATTATTACTTAATTTATCTTTGGCTGTTTATTATCAACCATATAATGAAGACAAAGCCGAATATTTAGAAATGCTAGAATTAATTGCTAAACAAAAAATAAAATTTGATGAAGATAAAAATTTTAATGTATTATCTACAGATATATTAAATGATGTTCACCTTAGGTCTTTACCTTTACTTGAAAAATATGCAATAGAAAAAGAAAATTATGCTGAACAAATTGAGATATGGAGTGATTATTTATTAAATTTGGATAAAAAATTAAGAACCCGTTAATAGAGTTCTTTTTTAATTTAAACACTAATTGATAAGTTTTTTTTACGAAGAATAATTTTTCTTATAATATCAATAGGGATAACGGTTAGAGAAAGAATTATAACAAAGATAAGTTCTTTTAGAGTAAGACCATAAGTTCTAAATAGATTACCACCATGATAAATTAAATAGATTTGGACTATGATAATAAAGGAAAAAATTAGTAAGAATATTTTGTTTTTCTTTAAGTTAGATAAAAGATTTAAGCGTTCGGTGCGAGCATTAAATGCATTACAAACACCGATAAAGATAAATAAAGCAAAATAAGCAGTCATTAAGTATTCATTAGTTGTTGTAGTTCTTATAATATTTTTTATAATAGGAAGTTTTAAAAATAAGATACATAAAATAGCAGAATAAATGCCTGTGAAAAGAATTTGGGTATACATATAAAAATTCATAATGGGTTCTTGTTTGGTTTTAGGTGGCTCATACATATATCTTTTTAAAGGGGGCTCAAAAGAGAAAGCAAGACCAGCGAAAGTATCCATAATCATATTAATCCAAAGCATTTGAATAATAGTAATAGGTGTATCTATACCAATAAAAGGACCGATAATAGAGATTAAGATAGCACACATATTACAAGTTAATTGATATATTATAAATTTACGAATACTTTTAAAAATGGTTCTACCATAAAGTATAGCTTTACTAATAGATAAGATATTATCGTCTAAAATTATGATATCACTTGCTTCTTTACAGACTTCAGTACCACTACCCATAGCAAAACCAACATTGGCTTTTTTTAAGGCTGGGGCATCATTTACTCCATCACCAGTCATTCCTACAACTAGATTTTCTTCTTCTAATATTTTAACTAAACGGCTTTTATCTTGAGGGAGAGCTCTAGCTACAACTTTAAGTCTAGGTAAAATACTTTTTATTTCATTATCGGATAGGTTATTAAATTCCGTACTTGTTAGGACGATATCACTATCTTTATCAATTAGTTTAACATCTTTAGCAATTTTTTTAGCAGTATCTTGGTGATCACCAGTAATCATAATAGTTTTGATACCAGCATTTTTAATTAATTCTATACCTTCTTTAGCTTCGGGTCTTAGTTCATCTTGAATGGAAATTAAACCTAAAAATATTAAATCGTTTAAGTTATTTAGATCATGATTTTTAGATACAGCTAAAGTTAAAACTCGGGCACCGTTTTTAGTAAGTTTATTAATTTGATTATCTAATTCTTTTCTATTTAATAGCGTTCTTTCATGATTTGATTCATCTAAGTATTTAGTACATTTGGGTAATATTTTTTCGGATGCCCCTTTAATAAAAATAGGATAGATGCAACCACTTACTTTTACTACACTATATTTATTAGTACTATTAAAATCGATTCTTTCAATGACTTTTAAATTATTAGTTATTTTTTGATTTAGAAATTTTAATATAGCTTGATCGGTAGTATTACCCCCTACTACTTCCATAGTTTCATTATAATTTGCTTCATTGTTATAATAGAAATTATTAAGAATTATTTCACTAAATTTAGTTTTTTTTAATGTTTCAATGGTTTTATAGTTTTTTAAAGTACCACTATAAAAGTCAGTTACTTCTAATTTACCTTTAGTAAGAGTACCAGTTTTATCAGTTAATAAAACATTTAAACTACCAGAAGTTTCGATACCTACTAACCTTCTAACCAAAACTTGTTCTTTCATAAGACGTTTCATGTTGCTAGAAAGGACTAAAGTAATCATCATGGGTAAACCTTCAGGGACTGCAACAATTATAATAGTTACACTTAAAGTTAAGGCATATAAAATATAGTTAAAAATGGTTGGGAAATCGGTAATAGTTGCTAATATAAGAGTTTTATCAAAGTTATTTTCAATAAAGATAACAGAAAATAGATAAGAAATAGTTACTAAAATAGCGCCGATATAACCAATTTTACTGATAGTATTAGCTAAGTCATGAAGACGAAGTTTTAAGGGACTGGGTGGAACACTTTCTTGAAGTTCGTTTGCTAAAGAGCCATATACAGTATTTTTACCAACTGCTAAAACTAACATTTGGGCATTACCATTATAAATAGTGGTACCACGATATACTTTATTTTCTTCTTGGATGTTACCTAAAACACTTTTTTTAGTTGTTTCTTTTGCTTCGCCATTAATTGTTGATTCATCTAGGGTAAGTTTACCTTTAATTAAGTAACCATCAGCAGGAACTTTATCACCAGTATTTAAAATAACGATATCCCCTTTTACAATGTCATTTATTTCTACTTCTTTAATAGAGTTATTTCTTTTTACTTTAACCATTATTTTAGCAGCAGACTCCCCTAGTTTTTCAAAGGCTTTTTCACTACCATATTCAGAGATTGTGGATATAAAAGATGCTAAGAAAATGGCAATTAAAATACCGATAGTTTCGAACCAATCAAAACTTTTAAATAATATAACAATTTTAACTACTAAAGCAATTAAAAGAATTTTAATTATAGGATCTCCTAATGATTCTAGTAAAAGACTTAAAAAACTATTTTTATTTTTTTTAGTTATTTCATTACTTCCATATTTTTTACGACTTAGGATAACTTCTTCTTCAGTTAAACCAATATTATTCATACATAGCTTGTCCTTTCTAACAAACTATATGATTGAATAAAAAAAATAATACGAAAAACTTAAGATTTTTTAGTTTTAAGTTTAGGTATTAAGATTATAAGTAGTATTAAACAAATTAAGATAAATAATATTGTAAAGTAGAAAGGATATTTATAAGTTATAGGTATTTCTAAATAAATATCTTGAGAATATAATATATAATCATGATAAGTAATAGTATATGTTCCTAATTTAGTTCCTTTTTTAATTTTATAATTAAGGGTATTTATTCCATCATAGGAATATTTTACATCTTTAATATTTGCTAAATTAAGATAGACATTTACATCTTCTTGGCTAGTAACAGAATAATTTTTAGTAAAAGCGTTATCTATTTGTAAATTTACAATTTCTTGACCTTTATTTAACAAGTTTACATTATCATAATTAGTATCCATATAGTTATAAATAGTTAAACTATCTAAAATATGATGAGGAAAGTTATCTTGATAGTTAGAACCAGTAGTAATTAATAAATAAGTATGATTATTATATTCATGAATACTTGATAAACATAAACCAGCACCTTTAGTATATCCAGATTTAGAGCCTAAAATTAGATTTGACTCTAAATTATATTTATTACTAGGTTCAATTAAAGTACTTTTGAATGTTAGATTATTAGTAGTTTCATAGTATTTAGTAGTATAAATAGTATAAAAATCTTTATTTTCTAAAGCATAGATTAAAAGTTTTTTTAAATCTTGTAAGGTTGAATAGTTATTCTCACTATCTTTACCTATAGGGTTATCAAAGTGAGTATTATTCATATTAAGTTTTTTAGCTAAGTCATTCATAGATACTACAAAGGAATCAATACTACCATGGGTTAATAAAGCAAGGCTTTGAGCAGCATCTGCGCCGCTTGGAAGCATAGTACCATATAATAAATCACGATAAGTAACGGTAGAACCTGGAATAAAACCGGATGTCGTATAACCTGTGATATTAGATAAAGATTCTTGGGGTACGATAACTAACTTGTCTAAATCATCAATACTTTCTAAAGCAACCATGGTAGTCATAATTTTAGTAAGGCTAGCAATTTGAATTAATTCATTACTTTGATATTCGGTTATATCTTCTTTAGTATCTAAATTAACTAAAAGATAGTTACTGGCTGTAATATTTAATTCTGTTTGAAAGTTAGGAATATCCAAATAAAAATAATCGGCTTTTACTTCTAAAATATTAAAGGTTATTAAAAGTAAAAACACGATTATCTTTTTCATATTGCCTCACTCATTCAAAATTAGGATATTTAGGGGTTAGTTTTCTAATATATTCATCATCATTTATATGGTTTTCATTAATAAATTCTTGAAATAATTCTTCTTCACAATCAATAGGTTTTTGATAGTTTGGTGAATGGATTTCATAACCAGAAACATATCTATTAAAGTATTCATACCACATGCGAAGACGTAATATTTGATAAGGACTTAAAACTTTTGGACAATAGATATCTGCTAGTTGATATCCACCGGTTTCTTCTTTAGTAATAAACAAGTCGCCAAAAGTTGTTAAATAAGTTAATGCCCCTACTACATCGTTATTTTGTAAATAACTTATTAATGTAGCATCATCTATAATAAATTCTCTTTCTCTTAATTTATCTAGAATATAAATTTTTGATGAGTCGCTTCCGTCTAAATAACTAATGTGATTTTTTTTGATATTACCTGCATATTCTCTTTCGTTTGAAAAAGCACAATCTAGGGTAATCCGATCAAATTTTTCTTGCATTTCTTTAGTTAATATTGTCATTTTTAAAACCTCCTGTAACAATACATTTATTATAACAATATTTAATTAAAGTAGCAATTACTTTTTTTTCTTAACAAATTCAACAATTAAGTCACTAGTTTCTTCGGCACCAATTGAAGAATCAATACATAAATCATAGTTATTAACATTACCCCAAGAGTTACCTGATACAATTTGATAGTAACTAGCTCGATTTTTATTAGATTTTAAGATATTTTTCTTAGCATTATCTTCTGTATCGCCATACATTTTTTTAACGTTTTCAATACTAATATCTAATGGAGCATGAATATAGATACGGACTAAGTTAGGGTTATCTCTTAAGACATAGTCAGCTGCTCTACCAACAATTACACATGAACCATTTTTAGCAATTTCTTTGATTATTTTTTCTTGCGCTTCAATGGCATATTTTACTGGAGAAGTGGTTAAGTAAAGACTATGTAAAACGTTTTCTTTTTGATTTATTTTAGAGACAAATTCTTGATCTAGACCACTTTCTTTAGCTGCTAGAGCAGTGAGTTCTTTATAATAGTAAGGAATATTTAGTTTGTCAGCAACTAGTTTACCAATATATTTACCTTGACTACCATGAGTTCTAGCAATCGTTATAATAACACCAGGTGTTGATGGTTTAATTATTATATCGTTATTTGATGTTTCTTTTTCTTCAGTTTTTAATTTCTTAAAGAAGTTAACAAGTAGACCAATAGTTAGAACAATACCAATTAAATCAGCAATAGGTGCAGCAATTAAAATACCTTTGATACCTATAAATCTAGGAAGAATTATAACAAGAGGAACAAAGCAGATTATATCTCTAGTTAAAGATACAATAGCTGATTCAACAGGTTTACCAACAGCTTGAAAGAAAATTGAAGATACTTTAATTAAGCAAGTTAGAATTATACCTAATAAGAATAGGCGGAATGTTAAAACAGCAAATTCCATATAAAGGGCATCTTCACTACCAAATAAATTGATAATAATTTCCGGACATAATTCAAAGATAAGCATACCAATTATACCAACGATAATAGTAGAAATTATAACAAGTTTGAATGTTTTTTTAACACGATCAATTTTTTTAGCACCGATATTATATCCTAATATTGGTTGGGCTCCTAAAATAATACCAACAACAATATTAATAATAATTGTAAATACTTTCATACATATACCAATAGTTGCGATAGGAATATCTGTACCATATTTACTTAAAGCGCCATATTTAGCTAGCATAATGTTACAAACTAGCGAAATTATAACAATAGACATTTGGGTAATAAAGGTTGATACTCCTAATTTAATAACGTTTTTAAGTAAGGATAAATTTAGTTTGAAACTATTAAGTTTTAGTTTAAATGTTTTAGTTCTGGTAAAATAAATTATTGATATAATTAAGGATAAAACTTGACCGATGATTGTTGCCCATGCTGCTCCTTTTATACCCCATTTAAAGATAAATATAAATATTGGGTCAAGAATTATATTAGTAATAGCTCCTACTAAAGTAGAGGCCATGGCCCATTTAGGGGAACCATCAGCTCGCATAATAGAGTTCATTGTATTAGCTAACATATAAGCCGGGATAAATGCTAAGATAATTTTAAAGTAATCACGGGCTAGAATAATAGATGTAGAACTAGCACCAAATAAATAAAGTAATTTATCCATAAAGGTGAATCCTAAGATAACAAATATTATACTTATTATAAAACTAACTAAAATACTACTACCAATAGCTTTATGAACATCTTTAGTATCCTTTCTACCTTGACTTAGACTTAAATAAGCTGCTGATCCATCACCAAAACACCAAGCAAAAGCCACACTAATAATTGTAATGGGAAATACTACAGATGTAGCAGCATTACCTAAATAACCTAGTTCAGGACTATTACCGATAAAGATTTGATCAACAATATTATAAAGTGAACTTATTAATAGGGATAAGATACTAGGTATTGAGAATTTTAGTAAAAGTTTCCCTATTTTTTCTTTACCTAAGAATTGATTTTTGTTTTCCATTTTTACTCTCCTTTTTCTAAATTTTGGCCAAAAAATAAGCATAGAGTATGGAATTTCTATGCTTTACCAAGCTTTTTTGCGGCCTTGTTAATAATAACAAATTTTAATTTTTTTTGCAAATGTTTTTTTTATTTTGTAAATTAAAATACT
>CAYLQC010000002.1:0-10796 GCA_964385785.1 uncultured Muribaculaceae bacterium
TCATATTTTAAAGCCTCTGTTATGGCATATTCAATAGTACTGGCATTTTTTACAAAGTTAATACCGATACTACTACCTAGTCTTGCTGGTTTTACAACAACAGGGTAACCTAGTTTTTTAATATTTGCTAAAATTTCTTCTTTATTAAGGAAGTATTCATTTTCATAAAACCAAATAAAGTCAGTTACGGGTATATTTTCAGATTGAAGAACTTGTTTTTGAACTACTTTATCTTGACCTAGACTAGAACCTAAAACTTCACTTCCTACATAAGGAATACCAATAGTATCTAAGTAACCTGCTAAAGAACCATCTTCGACTCCTTTACCATGAACTATAGGAAAAGCAACATCAATAGTATTAATTACTTTATTAATTAAACCAGTAGTTTTAATTAAACAAAATTCGTTATCTTTTTTTATTAAAGATATGGGTGTTGCTACGGTACTTATTTTATCTAAGTTTTTATAAGTATTCATATTAAATAAAGAGGTGCCAGTATACCAATACCTTTCTTTATCTATATAAATAGGAATGACTTCGTATTTATTTTTATCAATATATTCCATGGCTTGAACAGCCGTTATAATACTTATTTCATGTTCTACGGAGTTCCCACCAAAAATAACACCAACTTTTAATTTCATAATAATCCTTCTTTCTAATAAATATCCGGCAAATCACTTTGAAGTAATATATAGGTATTAGGTTTATTTAATTGTTTTAAATAATCTAAAGTTTTAAATATATCTTCAAAAATTATAATATTTTCTTTTTTAAATTTTTGAGATATTAAACCATCATAAATAGGTTTTGTTTTATTACTACCTACTAAAATAACTTTATCACAAATACCAGCAATATAACAACCTAAATCTTTATCATATTGATATGAGTTATTACCTAATTCTACTAAACCACTAGTAACGATTATTTTTTCACCAGGCATAAGTTTTAAGACATCTAAAGCCATTTTAGCACCCTCCGGGTTTACGTTATAGGCATCATCAATTAAATACATATTGTAAAATGGTTTTAATTCTAAACGATGTTCAACAGGTTTTACTTTAGCAACTCCTAGGATGAGTTCTTCTTTAGATAAACCAAGATAGGAACCTAGGGCTATACCAGCTAGAATATTGTAAACATTAGCATACCCTAGTAAACTGGTTGTAAATTTTACAGTACTTTTTTCTTTTTTAAAATGACAAGTAAATGTAGTACCGTCTTTAGTATTTTTTATATCAGTAGCATATATATCTGCTAAATCTTTATTTTCAATACCTATCCAAATAATTGGGCATTTATTTTTTAATTGGAAATTTATTTGTAACTCGTCATCAGCATTTAGAATTCCTAGGCCATTTAGTGGTAAAGATTCGATAAGTTCAAATTTAGTATTTTGAATATTTTCTTGAGTTTTAAAGGTTTCTAAATGGGCTATACCAATTTTAGTTAGAATACCATAGGTTGGTTTTACTAAGTCACATAATTCTTTAATCTCCCCTACTTTACAAGCACCCATTTCGGTAATAAAGAAATCGTTATATTTATCTAAATAATCATTAATAGTTATGGTTAGACCACTTGGAGTATTATAGTTTTTAGGAGTTGCATAAGCATTATATTTAACGTTTAAGATATCAGTTAGAATATTTTTACTACTAGTTTTACCATAAGAACCAGTTATACCTATAACTTTTAAGTTAGACATGGTTTTTAATTTATTTTGGGCTTTTTTTTGATAATAATAGTTAATTAGTTTTTCAATTGGAGTATTTATATAGTTTACTAAAATTACTAAAAAAGAATTTAAGTAAGAAATTAAAGAAATAATTAAATAAAATATTTTAAAGTTATAAAAACAAATATAAATTAAGATATAAATTAAACTAATAGTTATTATAAGACGTTTTAGACGACTGGTAAATTTTAAAGGTATTTTAGTAGTTGTTTTACTTTTATTATATAAGTATAGAATAAGAAGTATTAAGTAAAATAAAGAAAAAACTAAAGGAAAGATATTAATAAAGAAAGAAAAGATTATAATAGGAAATATTAGAAGTTCTAAGGCAAAAAAGGTACGTTTTTTATTACTTTTTAACCATAATAAGTATTTATTACCGCGATTATAACGATTTTGTTGTAAGTATTGGAAATTCTTTAGGGTTTTAGTATAAAGAAAAAGGTAATAAGGAATAAGAAAGATAAATAGTTTCATGATGACCTCCTAACTAATAAAGGAATTAATAATTCTAATAGTTTTATTTAGTTCTTCTAAGTAACAGTAATGAGTACATTCAGGGTATAAAATAACTGCTGAATCAGGTATTAGTTTTTCTAGTTCGTAAGCGTTTTCAACCCCAATTGTTGTATCTTTAGAACCCCATATAATAATAGTAGGACATTTTATTTTAGTAGCTTCAACTGATACATCGGTATTAACATGACTTACTAAGATATTTCTAAGTTGTGGGGTGGCATTACGATAGTCAGTTGAACCCATTTTTAGTTTAGCTTGTTCGGCCCACCCTGTTAAGAAAGGAATTTTAGCGAGTTTTTTTAATAGTTTAACTTTTAAAGATACTTTCTTTCTTGATACTTTATAGGGACTAGCAATTAAAATAAGTTTTTGAGTTTCGTGACTAGAGGCATAGATAATACCTATTTTACCGCCGAAAGAATGACCTATAATAATTGGGTTTTTAATTTTTAAATGTTTAATTAAAGCATTAAGCATAGCAGCATAGTCATATAAAGACCAAACGGTATCGGGAGTAAGAGACTTTCCAAACCCAGGTAAGTCAAGAAGTAAGATATTAGCTACATTTTTAAAAGGAGTAGCAATAGGTTCCATCATACTAATATTTTGACCCCAACCATGAAGATATACTAAAGTATTTTTAAAGTTAGAGTTTAGATATTCATAATGGACTTGGGTATTTTGATATTCAAACATATAGACACCTCCTTGACTTCTTTAAGTATTATAACACATTTTTTTAATTTAAGATAATTTACTATTATTATCTTTATTTTACTATATGAGAATTCTAGAGATATGTGCCTAAATATTAAGATTTTTCAATACTAAATGAAGTTTTATGACCATTTAAATCTTCGGTATATTCTAAGTTATTTGCAATTATGATATTTTTGGCTAAAGTTTCTTTTTGAATATAAGATTTATGAATTTCTAAAGATTTTTTTAACATATCATCCCCATCAATTTTAAGAATAATACGGTCCGTTACTTGGAAGTTTAGAGTTTTTCTTAAGTTTTGAACTTTAGATACTAATTCTCTTGCTATACCTTCTAATATTAAATCTTCAGAAAGATCCGTATTCAAAATAATGAAAGTGTTATTATCCATACCAACATCAAAACCAGGTTTTTTAATAATGCGAATATCAACCATATCGGAAGTTATATCATAATTTTTACCAGCAACTTCTAAAGATATAGTTTCTTTATTATATAGTTTATTTTTATCATTATTAGATAAGTTTTCTAATAAAGTTTGGAATTCTTTAATATTAGAGCCAAATATTTTACCTGATACTTTAAAGTTAGGTTTAATTAAGAAGTCCATATATTTACTTATATCTTTAATAAATTTTACTTCTTTTACATTTAACTCTTCTTTAATTAAGGAAGTTAAGTCTTTTAGTAGTGGTTCTTCTTTAGCATCTAGTAAAGCTTCTTTAAGAGGTTCTCTTACTTTTATTTTAGCATTTTCTCTAACAAATCTACCAATACTTATGATATTTCTAACTAAGTCCATTTTTTCTTCGATTTCATCATTAATTAGTTTTTCATCTTCTTTTGGATAATAAGTTAAATGAACAGATTCTTCATTAGTTAAGTTACGATATATTTCTTCACTAATAAATGGGGTAATTGGAGCAATTAGTTTAGATAGACCAACTAATATTTCATAAGTAGTAATATAGACACTTTTTTTAGAGTTATCTAATTTACTTTGCCAGAAACGATTACGATTTCTTCTAATATACCAATTAGATAAGTCTAGAGATACAAAATTAGTTAAGTATTTTACTACTTTGTTTAAGTCATATTCTAAAAAAGCGTTATTGACATTTTTTACTAAACGATTATATTTAGATATTAACCATTTATCAATTTCTTCTCTATCTTTATAAGGGACTTGGCATTTATCAGTATCGATATTATCAATATTAGCATACATAACAAAGAAGTTATAAGTATTACGTAAAGGATTAAAGAATTTAGAGTATACTTCTTTTAAACCCTCGATATCAAATTTTAAAGGAGTCCATACTGGGGAAACATAAGGAAGATAAAATCTAACGGTATCAGCACCATATTCTTTCATAGTAGTAAATGGTTCAACGATATTACCGCGTGATTTACTCATTTTCTTACCTTCACTATCTAGTAATAAGTCATTTACTAAAACATTTTTAAAAGGACTACAACCACTTATAAAGGTAGAAATGACAAGTAAGGTATAAAACCAACCTCTAGTTTGGTCAATTCCCTCACAAATAAAGTCAGCAGGAAATTGTGATTTAAATAATTCTTGATTCTCAAAAGGATAGTGATATTGGGCATAAGGCATGGAACCAGAATCAAACCAACAATCTAAAACATCAGGTATTCTATGCATATCTTTGCCACATTTTGGACAAGTTAGAATTATTTCGTCGATATAAGGTTTATGTAAGTCAAGATTATCTGGTACTTTATTTTTAGCCATATTTTTTAATTCTTCAATAGAACCAACCATATGATTATAACCGCATTCACATTTCCAAAAAGGAATTGGCGAACCCCAGTAACGACTTCTTGAGACATTCCAATCCATAGCATTACTAAGCCAGTTAGCAAAACGTTTTTCGCCAACATAAGCCGGATACCAATTAACTTTAGAGTTAGCCTCGACTAGTTTATCTTTAAAAGCACTTACTTTAATATAATAACTAGGCATTGAGTAATAGATTAAAGGAGTGTCACATCTCCAACAATGCGGATAGTCATGGGTTATTTTTTGTTTTTTAAATAGTTTGTCATTTTCTTTTAAATAAGTAACTACTTCTTCATTTACATCATGAACAAATTTACCAGTCCAAGGACCAGTTGTATAGCAACCGTCTTTACCAACCGGGTTTAGACTTGGTAAGTTATATTTTTTACCAACATTAGCATCATCTTCACCAAAAGCTGGAGCAATATGGACAATACCAGTACCATCTTCGGTAGTAACATAATCATCCATTGTAACAAAGAAAGCTTTGGAATCAACTTCTAATTCTGGAATAAGTTGTTCATATTCGGTATATTCTAGGGTACTACCTTTAAAAGTATCTAAAACTTTAATATCAGTACCTAATACTTTTTCAATTAAAGACGTAGCTAAAATAAATTTATTATTTTTACTTTCAACAAGGGAATAGTCGGCATCGGGGTTTACACAAAGAGCAACATTAGCAAGTAAAGTCCAAGGAGTTGTAGTCCAAACTAAGAAATAAACATCACTATCTTTCTTTTTAAAAGGAACGTAAACAGTTAAGGCCGTATCACTTTGATAGTTTTGAGCGACTTCGTGAGTAGCAAGACCTGTACCACATCTAGGACAATAAGGAACTACTCTAGTACCTTCATAGAATAAGTTTTCGGTATAGAATTTTTTTAGTATCCACCACTCGGTTTCGATATATTCATTTTTATAAGTTAGATATGGGTTTTCAATATCGATAAATTGGCCCATTTTTCTAGTTAAATCACAAAATGCTTCTTCATTTTCTCTAACACTTTTACGACATTCGGCATTAAATTTTTCAATACCTAAAGTTTCAATTTCTTTTTTAGATGAAATACCTAATTTTTTTTCAACATGGTTTTCAATAGGTAGACCATGAGTATCCCAACCAACTTTACGAATTGATTTATGACCACTCATTACTTGATATTTACAGAAAGTATCTTTTAGGTTTTTAGCAACCATATGGTGAAGTCCAGGAAAACCATTAGCAAATGCTGGTCCATCGTAAAAGACAAAGTCTGGATCACTTTCATGTACCTTATTTTGTTTATCTAAGATAGTATTAATAGATCCCCAACTTTCTAATATACTTTGTTCTACTTCACTGACACTTCTTTGGTCTAAGTTTTTAAAATTTTTCATATATCCTCCTTAAATTAAAAAAGATGGTTACTAAAGGACGAAATAAGCCGTGGTACCACCTTAATTTTTTCTTAATTTTGATAACGCAATATATTGCGAGATATCTTACTATTATTTCAGATATCCAACTAACAAGTGATTTTCTATAAACTTTATTTATTTAGTCGCACCACTTCTAAACTCTCTTTAAAATAAATGTTTATATACTCTTCTTGCTCTCGGTTTTTAATTAGTATAATTAATTTTTAAATAGTTGTCAACTTAATAAATCAGCATATTTATTTAAATAAGTATTTAAAGCGTTATTATATTCTTCTTCCGTATTTAAACCAATAACATCTTTTTCATCTTGAGATAATTTACGAATTACAACATTAGAGCCATTTTCTTCACTTAGAAATAAATATTTAGTATTTTCAATAGGTATTGTATCTAAAATATAATAAGTTTTATTATCTTCTAAAGTAATTGTTTCTAGTTTCATATTCTCCCCAACCCTTCTTTTAAACTATCGGTTACATATTCTTGCCAATCTTTTAAATCTTGAAAACCATTTTTATTATAAAAGTCTTCTAAGTCTTGATAATTAGTTTGATAAATATAGTTAAAATTTTCTAATAATTCATTCATACAACTTGGAGTATTTTTACAATATTCATCTAGATTATAGTATATATAGTAAAAACCAATTAAAGGATTAGGAAATCTTTCTTTAGTTTCTTTTATTAAAGTAAGATAGTTATGCCAATGACGATTTGGCTCGCTTACCATATTAGGACTGTTAGGAAGAAAAGTTTCGGAATTGTAAGTAGCATTAGGAGCATTTCTAATTACTTTATCTTTATATTCACTAGAATTATAGTAAATAGTTGATAAAGTAAGAGCAGTAGTAAGTCCGGCGATAGCTCCATAAGTAATAATACTAGATATAAGTTTATTAGAAGATACTACTTTAGAACTTCTATTATTGGGAACTTTAGCATTTGGTTTTACACTACTTGTAATTGATTCATTTTGAAGTTTTCTTAATAATTCTTGATTAAATTTTTGCGTAGATTTAGCTTTTTGTTCTTCTTTAAAACGAGTTAGAGGGTTGTCAATTTCTTTTTTAGGTGTTTTTTTAAATACCGGCTGCTCTTCTTTTTTAATATTATCTTTTACGGGGTGATAAGGATCAAATGGTGTACTTAAATCATTAAATTCTAAATCTAATTGATTATTTTCAATAAGGTAATTTACTTTAGTATTTAAATCTTTTATATAATCATCAGTTTGTTTTTGTAAAGATTCTTTAGTATATTCTACTTTTTTAGAAAAGTCTTCTAGAGGTTTAGAAGGTGGTACATTAACCGGTTTTTTTGTATCGTTATTTTTCTTAAGCATTTTTTCTAATTTATCTTGCATATTACGACTTTTATAGTATTCTTCTAATTTTTTATATTGTTCTTTGGTAACTACATATTTTTGATTAGGATAATTTTCCATTAATGTAACTAAATCTTCGGTAGTTAAAGTAATATTTTCAGGAAAGACAATTTTAAATTTAGTATTAGGATGTTCATTAAATAATTTAGTTAAATTTTCCATGGTATAATCACTAGTTTTAGCCATAAGTATCACTATCCTTATTCTCTTAATAATCATATCGTGAATTATTAATTTTTGTCAATAAAACTTTTTAATTAGAGTATAGTTTTTGACAATTTAGAGATTAATTTTAAAAATTTAAGAATATAATATGTTATAATGGTAGTTAGGAATAGAGGGATTAGTATGGATACATCAATATTTAAAGAGTATGATATTAGAGGGGTATACCCTAATTTAATAAACGAAGATGTGGCTTATAAAATTGGGTTAGGATATGGAAGTTATTTACAAGAAAAATTTAATAAACATTCTTGTGTAGTAGGAAGAGACAATCGACTTTCTAGTTTAAGTTTAGCTAACTTTCTAATTAAAGGTATTGTTGATTCAGGAGTCGACGTTTTAAATTATGGTTTAATTACTACTCCGATGCATTATTTATCAAGACATGTTAATGATATGTATGGCATAATGGTTACAGCTAGTCATAACCCAAAAGATGATAATGGTTTTAAATTTTCTTTTGATAATTTAGCTAATGCTAGAGGTGATATGATTTATGAATTTAGAGATTATGTTTTAAAGGGTAAATTTTTAAGTGGTAATGGTAAAGTAATTTTAAAAGATATTAAAAAAGATTATTTAGATTATATGAAAAGAAATATTAAAATGGGGCCTAGAAAAGTAAAAGTGGTAATTGATTTAGGAAATGGGGCTACGACATGTATTGCTAAAGATGTACATAAAATGTTTCCAAATTTAGATGTTACTTATATATGTGATAAAAGTGATGGAAGTTTTCCAAATCATCATCCAGATCCAGCTGTTGAAGAAAACATGGCAATGTTAAAAGAAAAAGTAAAAGATGTTGGAGCAGATGTAGGAATTGCTTACGACGGGGATGGGGACCGAGTTGGGGTTGTTTTAGAAAATGGAAAATATATTTTAGCAGACCAATTAATGATAATTATAATTAAAAATTTAATAAATGATTTTAAAAATAAAACAATTTTATATGATGTAAAGTGTTCTAAAGCATTAGAAGATGTGATAAATAGTTTAGGAGGAAAACCTTATTGTTATCGCAGTGGAACTAGTTATACAGAAGCAAAAGTTAAAGAACTTAATTTAGATTTTGGGGGTGAATATTCTGGACATATTTTCTTTAATGACCGTGATTATGTTTTAGGAAGTGGGATATATGCGGGACTACGTTTGTTAGAGATATTATCAAATAGTGATAAAAAACTAAGTGAGTATTTGATTGATGCACCAACATACTACTCTACAACTGAGGAAAAAATTCCAACTAGTAATGAAAAAAAGTTTGAAATTGTTAAAAAAGTATTAGAATATGTTAAAGAAAAAAATTATGATTATGTAGATATAGATGGAGTTAGAGTAAATTTTAAAGATGGTTGGGGTTTAGTTAGAGCAAGTAATACGGGACCAAATCTTACTTTAAGGTTTGAGGCGAAAACAAAAGAAAGATTAAAAGAAATTGAAAGTGAATTTAAAAGCGTTTTAGATAAATTGTTATAAATTAATTTCATTTTCTTTTTTTATTTTAGCCATTTTATTTTCAATAGCAACTCTTTCAACAACAAAAAGCATTAAGATTAAGTTAATGGTAAAAGAACCACCATAACTTAAGAATGGTAATGGGACTCCTGTTAGGGGAATTAGAGCGAGAACACCCATTAAATTGATGATTAAGTGTAAAGCGATAAAGACAAATGTGCCATAACAAAGAATCATATTACGAATATTACCTTTAGCACCTTTAGCAATTTTTAAAATACGATATAACATAATAATATAACCAATTAAAACTAAGATACCAACTATAGAACCTAATTCTTCAACTAAAACGGGGAAGATAAAATCGGTATGAGCCTCTGGCAAATATAAATATTTTTGACTAGAGTTACCTAACCCTACTCCAAATAAGCCACCATTATGAATTGCAATGAAACCATTACAAACTTGGTAACCGGTATCTTCGGTATATCTAGAACATGGGTTTTGAAATTGTAAACGAGATAGTTGTCTAGAATTTAAGAAGTCTTTACCACTATATAAAAGTAAAATAACGATTAAAATAACACCCATAACTAATACTTTAAATATTTTGATTTGATTTTCTTTACCAATAGGAATTACTAGGAATGTTAAAAAAGCAATACCAAATAAAATAAAGGCTCCTCCTAAATCAGGTTGCATAGCAATTAAGATAAACATTAAAATTGCTACTGCTAAAGGAATTAAATTATAATAAATGTTTTTATTTTTCTTTTTGGCGATTTTTTCATAGAATGTAGCCATATAAAGAATTAAGACTGATTTAGCAAATTCAGCAGGTTGAAGATTGAAAAAACCTAAGTTATACCAACTTTGAGCATTATTTAGTATCCAACCATAAAAGAATAAACCAACTAAAGCAGCTAGAATAGCAATAGTTAAAATTGGTGTAAATAGTTTATATTTTTTGGTAGGTATACGTAAAACAATGTAAATACCCACAATAAAACCAACTACGACAAAGATTAATTGTCTAATAAAGAAATAATAAGAACTTTCATGATAACGAAGAACAGCCGAAACAGAAGAGGCACTTAAAATCATAATTAAACCTAAAATAGTATATATTATCATTAGGATAAATAAAGGAATATCAATTTTAGTAATTAATTTCTTCATTCGACTCACCTATTATAATGATAACACGAAATAAAGATTTTGAAAATTCAATTTTTTGAAGTGGCAAATTTTAAATTTAGTAATACATTATAATAGATACATAAAGGAGGTTTGGATTTATGTATTATTACGGAAATAATGGCTACTATAACGCTGGTTATGGTGGCGGGTACAACGCCAATCCTTGTTGCAATAGCGGCGGATATGCTGGCTATACATCTGGTTATGGAATTGGTGGTGCCATTTGGATTGTTCTATTCATTTTACTAATTATTATTATTGGTGCTGGATGGAACTGGGGCACAAATAACAATTAGGAAGTATTTAGCTTCCTTTTTT
>CAYLQC010000002.1:10896-17518 GCA_964385785.1 uncultured Muribaculaceae bacterium
GCTGGATGGAACTGGGGCACAAATAACAATTAGGAAGTATTTAGCTTCCTTTTTTTAAATGACCTTTTTTGACAAAGATATTTTAATATGATAATATGTATTTAGCAAGAAAACTTGCATAAAATAAAAAAAGGAATACCTAATTTTGAAGAGTTAGGTACTATTCCTAAAAAAATTTTGGTTTAGTACCGACTTATATAGTTGGTACTATTTTTATTAAGATGATTAATATCACAATAATAAGGAGTATTATGATAGTACAAAGATATTTCTCTATATTTTTCATAACTTCACCTCCTAACTTTTAAAAGTAAAGGAGAATAGTACCCAAACTAATTAAGTATTCCTATAGATATAATAACATGTTAAATTTAAATTAGGAAGTATTTAGCTTCCTTTTTTGACTTATAGAGAAGATTTTGATAAAATAAGGGCGATAAGGAAAGGGATTATTATGGAATTACCAAAAATTACAATATTAGATGAAAAAGATAAAAGATTACATATGGTAAGTAATGATGTTACTTTTCCTTTAACTATGGAAGATAAAAAAAATATTAAAGATATGTTACAATATTTAAAAATGAGTCAGATAGATGAATATCGAGAAAAGTATAATTTAAGAGCGGGGACTGGACTTTCTTATATTCAGTTAGGTTTTAGAAAACGTTTATTTGTTGTAGTTGATGAAGTAGAAAAAAATGTTTTTAAAAATTATGTTTTAATTAATCCTAAAATAGTTAGTAATAGTGAAGAATTAATTTATGTAGGAGAAGGCGAAGGCTGTTTAAGTGTAAATCGAGAAGTTGAAGGAATTGTACCAAGATATGCCAGAATTACTGTAGAGGCATATAACGAAGAGGGAAAGAAGTTTACAATTAGAGCTAGAGAAGAACTTTCCATTATTTTTCAACATGAAATAGATCATTTAAATGGAATTTTATTTGTTGATAAGATTAATCCTAAAGATCCTTATAAAAATGCTAATAATATGCGCGAAATATAAAAGATGTCAAATAGACATCTTATTTACTTTCTAACTTTACACTAACTATTTTACTAACACCGGACTCTTGCATTGTAATACCATATAAAGAATCAGCATATTCCATGGTTCTTTTTTTATGGGTAATAAGAATAAATTGACTATTCTTTTTACAATTTTGTAAGTAATTACCAAAGGTATCAACGTTTGCTTCATCAAGGGAGGCTTCTACTTCATCTAAAATACAGAAAGGAACTGTTTTAACATTTAAAATAGCAAATAGTAAAGCAATGGCTGTTAGAGTTTTTTCTCCCCCACTTAATAAAGCAATGGAATTTAGTTTTTTACCAGGAGGTTCAGCAATTATTTCGATACCCGTTTCTAAGATATTATCAGGATCAGTTAGTTTTAATAAACCAGTACCACCTTTAAAAAGAATTTGAAATACTTTAGAAAATTCATCTTTAACTTTTTCAAATGTTGTTTGAAATTTAGTAATCATAATTTCGTCCATTTCTTTAATAACACTTAATAAGTTAGTAGTAGCATTTTCTAAGTCAATTTTCTGATTAGTTAAGAAATCATAACGGGTTTTAACACGATCATATTCTTCAATAGCATAAACATTAACATTACCGAGATTATTAATTTCTTGTTTTAAGTTAGTTACTTTATTAATAGCAATTTTTTTATCAATATCTAAAACATAAGATAGTTTAGCTTTTTCATAAGTTAGATTATAGGTTTCATTTAAATTAAGTAGTAAGTTATCTAAGCGAATATCTAATTTACCTAATTCTACTTCTTTATTTTTTAATGCAGTTTGAAGTTTATTATATTCGGTATTTTTAGTATGATATTCTTTATCTAAAGTATCTATTTTAATAGTTAATTCTTCTTTTTCATTTTTTAAGTTAGTTAAAGTATTTTCTAATATATCTTTATTAGTTTTTAGGGAGGTTACTTCTTCCATTAAAGCAAGAAGTTTTTGATCAACACTACCCGTTTTTATAGTTATAGCACTTTCTAAAGATTTTTGAAGTTCTTGTTCACTTTCTAACTTCGTATTTAAAATATTAGTTTTTTCGGTTAAAGTGGCATTTAAAGTAATAATTTTACGATTTAATTCTTCTTCTTGATTTTTTAAGATATCTAAATCTTTTAAGAATTTATTTATTTCTTCTTGAAGAGAATTATTTTGATTTTCTAATAATTTAATATTATTTTTAGTTTTTTCAAGTTCTACCTTATCTTTTATGATATTTGAATTATTATTAATAGTTCCACCGGTAATAGAACCACCAGTATGTAATATTTCACCATCAAGACTAACAATTCGATATTTATATTCTAAAATTCTTCCTAAACGATTTAAGGTATCTAAGTCTTTAACAACAATAATATTACCAAGTTGATTTTTAATGATATTAGCAAATTTAGGATCATATGAAACTAAGTCGCTAGCAATACCAATAAAACCATTTATTTTAGTAAGACGTTCTAGGATATCTTTAGGGATATATTTTTCTTTAATAATATTTAAAGGAAAGAATGTAGCTCTACCTAGTTTATTTTCTTTTAAAAAGTTAATACATTCTTTAGCACTACTTTCGTTTTCAACTACCACAAAGTTAGAACTTGCCCCTAGAGATATAGAAATTGCTGTAGAATAAGTATCATCTACATCAAGTAACTTACCAATAGTATTATATACACCTTTTAGGCGAGGATTATTTAAAACGTTTTTAACAGCACTAGGTATTTTAGCATCACTTTCGATAACACTTTCTAAAGCCTCTTTTTTATTTTGTAAGACAAATAATTCTTGAATATTTTTGTTATATTCTTTATTTTGAGAATTATATTTAATTTTTAAGATACTTTCTTCTTCATTAACATTAGATAGTTCATTAGTTGTTTTCGTTATTTGAGTATTTAAACTAGTTATTTCACTTTCTAAGACTTGAATACTTTTATCTAGTTCTAAAATATCAGATTTTAAAGTAACAATTGAGTTAGATACTTCTTCACTATTACCGGACATTTTTTGACGTTCTTTATATAGTTCTTTTTCGTTTTGAAGTTTTAGAAATTGTTCGGTGATTTCTAATAGTCTACTATTTTGTTTAGATATTTCATCATCTAGTTTTATATTTTTAAGTTTTAAGGTTTCTAAGTCAGAGGTTGTTTTACTATTAGTAGTATTACTTTTAATAATTTCTTTATTTAATTTATCAATATCCATTTGTAAGTTTTTATAGGTCTCATTTATTTCGGTAATTTCGGCGGTAATAGTAGCGATTTCGATATTTTCTAATTCACTTTTTAATTCTAAATATTTTTGCGCCTCGGTACTTTGAATACGAAGGGGTTCTAAAGTGGTTTCAATTTCGGAAATAATAAGATTTACTTTATCAATATTTTCTTGAGTTTTAGTTAATTTTTTTAAACTTTCATCTTTTCTTTTTTTGTATTTTAAAATTTCGGCCGCCTCTTCAAAAATAACTCTTCTTTCAATTGGTTTACTATTAATAATACTTTCTATATTACCTTGAGTAATAATATTAAAGGAATCAATACCTACTCCAGTATCTAAAAATAAGTCAGTAATGTCTTTAAGACGGATGCTTGCATCATTTATAAAATATTCACTTTCCCCACTACGATATAAAACGCGTTTGATTTCGACTTCTTCTAAATCACTTTTTAAGTAATGGTCGGTGTTATCAAAGGTAAGTGTTACTTCGGCACGACTAGCTAAAGGTCTGGTTTTAGAGCCAGCAAAGATAATATCACTCATGTTACTAGCGCCACGTAAAGATTTAAAAGATTGTTCTCCTAAAACCCAACGAATAGCATCAACAATATTAGATTTACCACTACCATTAGGGCCAACAATACAAGTTATTCCATTATCTAAGGAAATAGTTGTTTTATCAGCAAATGATTTAAAGCCGTTTGCTTTTATACTTTTTAAATACATATTTATCCCTACATTCTACTTCGTTTTTGATAGGCATCTTTAGCTGCTTTTTGTTCGGCTTCTTTTTTACTTCTACCTACACCTTTACCATAAGTCATACCATCAATATGAACTTCAACTGTGAAAGTTCTTTTATGAGCTGGTCCTTCTTCAGATACTAAAACATAGTTTAGACTTTTACGATTAGTTTGAACCATTTCTTGTAAAAGAGATTTGTAATCAAAATTAAATTCAACATGTTTATTTATATAAGGGGTAATTATATCAAGAACGTATTTTTTGGCGACTTCTAAACCATTTTCTAAGTAAATAACTGCTAATATACTTTCGAATACATCAGCAATAATAGTATCGTTTATATCTTTTTCTTGACCATGACCAACTAAGATATGTTTTTCAATTTTTAAATCTTTAGCATAAGTTGCTAAGGCCTCTTCACATACATAACTAGCTCTTATTTTACTCATTTTACCTTCATCATAATTAGTATTTAGATAAAAGTATTCACTTGTAATAAGTTCTAAGACGGCATCGCCTAGGTATTCTAAACGTTCATAACTTTCAACGTGATGTTCGTTAGAATAAGAACTATGTGTAAGTGCCGTATTTAATAATTTAGTATTATTTATTTTAATATTAAGAGATTCTAATGTTTCTTTCATAAATTATTCCTCCAGCATATATTACATTTTATCAAAAATATAAAAAAAAGGGAATAAATATAAGATGTAAAATTAATTTTTTAACTTGTTTTACTTTAAAGATAGTTTGTAGTAAAATTAAAGAGGTGAAACATTATGAAGAAATGTCTGATTTTTTTCATTCGTTGTTATCAAGTACTGCCTTTAAGTACTCATTCATATTGTCGATTTATACCTACTTGTAGTGAGTATATGATTGAAGCAATAGAACGGTTTGGGGTTATTAAAGGAGTAAGTCTTGGCTTAAAACGAATTATGAAGTGTCACCCTAAAGGAGAATTTGGTTACGATCCTGTGCCATTAAAGAAATAATTAGGAGGAATTTTAATGAAGAAAATAAAAATATTAGGACTTTTAGGTTGTTTGTTACTCGGATCGGCCTGCAATACAAATACAACGACTAATTTAAATATTTTAACAACGGTTTATCCTACGGAATATATTGTAAGTACAATTTATCCAGAGGGAGTTATAACAAGTATTTATCCAGATGGAGCAGATATTAAAAATTATTCTTTAACGGAGAAACAAGTTAAAGAATATAGTAATAATGATATTTTTATATATAATGGACTTTCTAATGAGTTAGAGATTGCTAAAAATTTAATTAATCAAAATAAAAATTTACATATTATTGATGTTGCTTATGGTTTAAAATATGAATATGGAACAGAAGAACTTTGGTTATCACCTAATTATTATTTAATGTTAGCAACGACGATTAAAGAAAATTTAGAGGAACAAATAGATAGTAAGTATGTTAAAGAAGAAATAGAAAGTAATTATAAAGAGTTAGAGGAAACTTTATCAATTATGGATGCGGAGTTAAGAAGTATTGCAGAATCAGCAAGTGATAGTAAAAAAACTTTAGTTGTATCAAGTAATATGTTTAAGTATTTAGAAAATTATGGTTTTACAGTTATTTCTTTAGAAGATGGATTGGTAAGTGAAAGTAGTTTAAAGAGTGGTTTTAAAAATAAAACTTATACAACTATTTTTATGAAAGATACCGAAGAAAAAACGGAATTAATTAGTAAGTTAGAAAATGATTATAATGCGAATATTATTAAAGTAAATACAATGGCTACTTTAGAGGCATCCGAAAGAACTAATAAAGAAAATTATTTAACAATTATGAAAGAGTATATTGAGAATATTAGAACTGTTGCTTTAGGAAGTTAATTCTTCCTTTTTTTATACTTATTTTGCACTTTTTCACTTGAGTTCTTGACTAATAGAAGAAATTAAGTTAAAATTAAGAGGTATTTATGGAGCAGTACTCAAGTGGCTGAAGAGGGATCCCTGCTAAGGATTTAGGTCGGCGAATGCTGGCGCGGAGGTTCAAATCCTCTCTGCTCCGCCATAAGAAAATTAAATCCCCTACTTTGGGGATTTTATTATTTATATTGATAGCAATAAATTTCAGTGTTTTTAGGATAAAATGATAAGAAATCTGTATATTCATTATAACCGATTAAATTAAAGTGTAATGCTTTTATAATACTTCCATGGGAAATAATTAATATATTTTTATTGGGATATTTTAAGCATAAGTTATCTAAAAATTTTTGACTTCTTTTTAAACAATCTTTAAGACTTTCTATACCATTTGAAGAATCATTTAAATGATAATCCCACTGTTTTTTTATTAAATCAAAACTTATTTTTTTACCTTCAAGACTCCCAAAGCCTCTTTCAGTTAGTAATTCATCATATATAATTTTTTTGCGATTTTGGATAATTAACTCAGCAGTTTCTCTAGTTCTTTTTAAGGGTGAACAAAGGCAAATATCTATATCATTAATATTGATTTTTTCCGCAAGAGTTTTAGCACCATTTATTCCCTCTTCATTTAATGAGATATCCGTAGTTCCTTGAACAATACCTAAATCATTCCAATCAGTTTTACCGTGTCTTACAATATATAGTTTGCGCATTAGACTTCCCTACCTT
>CAYLQC010000003.1:0-1235 GCA_964385785.1 uncultured Muribaculaceae bacterium
ATCTTTTTTTGTCAAATTTCTACTTGATTTTCATATAATGTAATGTTACAATAGGTTTCGTATGACGGCTTAGATGTGCGAGGTTGCTGATACACTAGGTTGAGTTGTTAATATCAATCTGAAATCAGGTAATTTGTACGGAGCAAGTTTATACTAGATATAAGCGAAAGGAGGACATTTATAAATGTCAAAAAGTAAAGTACGTATCAATCTTAAAGCATTTGATAGTAAATCTCTTGATTTAGCAGCTCTTAAGATTGTCGAGACTGTAAAAAGACTAGGAGGTAAAGTAAGTGGACCAGTTCCTCTTCCTACAGAAATAGAACGAGTTACTGTATTAAGAGCAGTCCATAAATACAAAGACTCCAGAGAACAATTCGAAAGTCGTACTCATAAAAGATTAATCGATATTGAAGATCCTACTAAGGAAATAATTGATGCCTTAAAACGCATTGACTTACCAAGTAGTGTTAGTATCGATATCAAACTTTAAAAATTAAGAAAAGGAAGGAAAAATTATGAAAGGAATCTTAGGACGCAAAGTTGGAATGACTCAAGTTTTTACTAAAAATGGTCAAGCTGTTCCAGTAACAGTTATTGAAGTAACTCCTAATACAGTTATGCAAGTAAAAACAACTGAAACAGATGGTTATAATGCAATCCAACTTGGTGTTGTTGACAAAAAAGAAAAAAATACAAGTAAACAAGCAATTGGCCATGCTAAAAAAGCAAATACCTCCCCTAAGCGCTTCTTAAAAGAATTAAGAAATGTTGATGGAGAATATACACTTGGCCAAACTATTGATGCCTCAGTCTTTGAGGCTGGAGAAATGGTTGATGTTACCGGAACTTCTAAAGGAAAAGGTTTCCAAGGAGTTGTTAAAAGACATAACCAAAATCGTGGACCTATGGGCCATGGCTCACATTATCATAGAAGACCTGGTTCAATGGGTACTATGTTACCAAAAAGAGTATTAAAGGGTAAAAAATTACCGGGACGTATGGGTAACGAAACTGTTACTATCCAAAACTTACAAATCGTTGAAGTTAATGCCGAAGAAAATTATATATTAGTAAGCGGTAATGTACCTGGTGCTAAAAACTCATTAGTTTTAATTAAATCTGCTATTAAAAATAATGGCAAGAAAAATGATTTTGATGTAATTACTTATGAAGAAACTGTTGTTGATAAAGTACAAACAGTTGATACTCCTCAAGAAGAAGTAGAAAATACT
>CAYLQC010000003.1:1335-15210 GCA_964385785.1 uncultured Muribaculaceae bacterium
AGAAAATACTTCTGAAGAAGTAAAAGAAAAAACTACTGAGGAAGTAACCGAAGAAAAAGAAACAAACGAAGAAGATACAACTACTGAAGAACCAAAAGAAGAAAATTAGGACACTTATTGGAGGGAAATATTATGGCAAAAGTAGAACTTAAAAACCAAAAAGGTGAAAAACTAGAAAGTATCACAATAAGTGATTCTATTTGGAATATTGAAACTAATGATGATGTACTTAAAAAAATGTTACGTTTACAAATGGATGCTACAAGACAAGGAACAGCTAAAACAAAAACTAGAAGTGAAGTATCCGGTGGTGGACGTAAACCATGGCGTCAAAAAGGATCAGGTCGAGCTAGAAGTGGTTCCAACCGTTCTCCATTATGGCGTGGTGGAGGAATTGCTTTAGGAGTAACTCCTCGTGATTACACATTTAAAATTAATAAGAAAGAAAGAAGTCTAGCACTTAAAACTGCCTTAACTTATAAATATAAAGATAAAAACTTAGTCGTTTTAGATAAAATAGAACTTGATAGTTTAAAAACTAAAGAAATTAAAAATATTTTAGATAATTTAGGTTTAATTGGAAAAGTCTTATTTGTTACTAAAGATGATAATGAAAAACTTTATATGTCTACTAGAAACCTTGGCTATGCTTATGCTGAATTAGCAAGTGAAATTAATTGCTATGACTTAGTAAATGCTGATTACTTAGTATGTGATCAAGCAACTATTACCTATTTAGAGGAGGCTTTAAAAAATGACTAATTCTGATATTATAATTGCTCCTGTTGTTACTGAAAAAAGTATGAGCAAAACTAAAGATGGCGTTTATACTTTTAAAGTCGACAAAAAAGCAACTAAACAAAATATTAAAAAAACTATTGAAAAAGAATTTGGTGTCCATGTTGAAAAAATAACAACTCTAATAACTAAACCAAAAGATAAAAGAGTTGGTAAATACACTGGTAAAACCAAAACTTATAAGAAAGCAATCGTTTCTCTAGCTGCTGGCGAAACGATAGAAATGTAGGAGGGACTAAAATGGCAATAAAAAAATACAAACCAACTACTAATGGTCGAAGAGGAATGTCTACTCTTACAAATAGTGAAATAACTACTAATAAACCTCAAAAATCATTAACAATTAAAAAAACTAAAACCGGTGGTCGAAATAATCAAGGTCGCTTAACAGTTCGCCATATTGGTGGTGGTGCTAAACAAAAATATCGTATAATTGATTTTAAAAGAAATAAAGATGGTATTCCTGGTAAAGTTGTATCTATCGAATATGATCCTAACCGTAGTGCCAATATTGCTTTAATATCATATAAAGATGGTGAAAAAAGATATATAATTGCTCCAGCAACATTAACTGTTGGTATGACTATTGAAAGTGGTGAAAATGCTGATATCAAAGTAGGTAATGCCTTACCACTTAAAAATATCCCTGTTGGAACTGTTATTCATTGTTTAGAATTAAAACCAGGTCATGGTGCTGAACTTTGTCGTAGTGCTGGATCTTCTGCTCAAATACTAGGTCGTGAAGATAAATACGTTTTAGTAAGACTTCAATCTGGTGAAACTAGAAAAATCTTAGGTAACTGTATGGCTACTATTGGTGTAGTTGGTAATGAAGATTACGAATTAGTTAATATTGGTAAAGCCGGAAGAAAAAGACATATGGGTATTAAACCTACCAACCGTGGTTCTGTTATGAATCCTAACGATCACCCTCATGGTGGTGGTGAAGGTCGAGCTCCAATTGGTAGAAAAACACCAGTTACACCATGGGGTAAACCAGCCCTTGGTTATAAAACTAGAAAAAATAAAAAAGCATCTAACAAACTTATTGTTAGTAGAAAGAAAAAGTAGGTGAATTATGGCAAGAAGTTTAAAAAAAGGACCTTATGTATTTGATAGACTTTTAACTAAAGTTCAAGAATTAAATAAATCTAACAAAAAAGAAGTAATTAAAACATACTCTCGTCGTTCAACAATTTATCCTGATTTTGTCGGTCATACCTTTGCAGTACATAACGGAAAAGAATTTATTCCTGTTTATGTAACTGAAGAAATGGTAGGACACAAATTAGGAGAATTCGCCTTAACTCGTAAATTCGGCGGACATGCCGGACAAAAATAGGAGGGATAGTTAAATGGAATGTTATGCAATACATAAAAGTGCAATGATTGCACCAAGAAAAGCGAGAATGACACTAGATCTTATTAGAGGAAAAGATGTCGAAACTGCTAAAGGTATTTTAGAAACTACTAATACTAAAGCATCAAGATTAATTTATAAAGTCTTAAATAGTGCCATTGCTAATGCCGTAAATAATAAAGGAGCAAATGAAGCTAACTTATTTGTAAGTGAATGTTACATTAACCCCGGACCTATTTACAAAAGAATTAAATTTGCCAGTCGTGGCAACGTTGATCGACGTGATAAAAGAACCAGTCATATTACTGTTAAAGTAAGTGATGGAGTAAAGGAGGCTTAAAAAAATGGGACAAAAAGTAAATCCAATCGGCTACCGTTTAGGAGTTAATAAAGATTGGCAATCAGTTTGGTATGCTGATAAAAAAGATTTCGGCGATACTTTAAATAAAGATATCAAAATTAGAAAATATATTGCTGAAAACTTAAAAGATGCCGCCGTTGCCTCTGTTATCATTGAAAGAAAAAAAGGTAAATGTGAAGTAACTATTAATACTGCTAAACCTGGTGTAATTATTGGTAGAGGTGGCGAAGATATCGAAATTCTTCGTAAAAACTTATCAAAATACGTTGGGGAAGAAATATATATATCTATTGTTGAAGTTAAAAACCCTGACTTAAATGCTAAATTAGTTGCTGATAATATCGCCCAACAAATTGAAAATAGAGCACCATTTAGAAGTGCCCAAAAAAGAGCTTTAAGAAATACCATGAAAGCCGGTGCTAAAGGAATTAAAACTAGTGTATCAGGTCGTTTAGGTGGAGCTGAAATGGCTAGAACCGAAGGCTATACCGAAGGAACAGTTCCTCTACATACCCTAAGAGCTGATGTTGACTACGCTCATAGTGAAGCCAACACTACTTATGGTAAAATTGGAGTTAAAGTTTGGATATATAAAGGTGAAATTCTTCCTGATAAAGGAAATAAGGAGAGTGGTCAAAATGTTGATGCCCAAAAAAACTAAATATCGTAAACCACATCGCCTAACCTATGATGGCCACGCTAAAGGTAACACTGAACTTCATTTTGGTGAATATGGCCTAATGGCTAAAGAAGGAAGTTGGATAACTGCCCAACAAATCGAAGCAGCTCGTATTGCTATGACTCGTTATATGAAACGTGGTGGTAAAGTATATATTAATATCTTCCCTCACTTAGCTATTACGAAAAAACCTTTAGAAACTCGTCAAGGTAAAGGTAAAGGTAACGTAGATTCATGGGTTGCTGTAGTAAAAAAAGGAAAAATTATGTTTGAAATAAGTGGTGTAAGCGAAGATGTAGCTCGTGAAGCCCTACGCCTTGCATCTCACAAACTTCCTATTACTACTAAATTCGTAAGTAAGGAGGGTGTTTTAAATGAAAGTTAGTGAAATAAGAAAACTAAAAGATGAAGAAATACTAGCTAAAATCAAAGAAACCAAAAAAGAATTATTAAACTTACGTGTTAAAAATGCAACAGGTTCTTTAGAAAACCCATCTAAATTAAAAGAACTAAAAAAAGATGTTGCAAGAATGCTTACCGTATTAAAAGAAAGAGAAAACACTTCTGGAGGTAATGAATAATGGAAAAAAGACAAACCTTAGTTGGAAAGGTAGTAAGTGCTAAAAATGACAAGACTATTACTGTTCTTGTTGAAACTTACAAAAAACATCCCTTATATGGCAAAAGAGTAAAATATTCAAAAAAATATACAGCTCATGATGCTGAAAATAAAGCAAAAGAAGGAGATACAGTCAGAATTAGAAGTACAAGACCATTATCTAAAACAAAAAGATATGAACTTGATAGTATTCTAATTGAAGCTGTAATCTTATAGGAGGAATTATGGTACAACAAGAATCAAGATTAAAAGTAGCAGATAACACTGGAGCTAGAGAATTACTTGTAATTCGTGTTCTAGGTGGATCTAAAGTAAAATTTGGTAATATTGGGGATATTGTTGTTGGCACAGTTAAAAAAGCCATTCCAAATTCAAACCTTAAAAAAGGTAAAGTTGTTAAAGCAGTAATCGTCAGAAGTGTTCAAGGAGTCAAAAGAAAAGATGGTTCATTTATTAAATTTGATGATAATGCCTGCGTTATTATTAAAGATGATAAGACTCCACTAGGTACAAGAGTTTTAGGACCTGTTGCTAGAGAATTAAGAGAAAAAGACTTTGCTAAAATTGTCTCTCTAGCACCAGAAGTTTTATAGGAGGTATTACTATGAATATAAAAGTTGGTGATAATGTTAAAATCCTTGCTGGTAAAGATAAAGGAAAAACTGGTAAAGTCATAGTTACTTTAAAAAAGACTAATAAAGTCGTTGTTGAAGGTATTAACATCGTAAAAAAACATCAAAAACCTAAATCAAATAACGATAAAGGGGGAATTATTGAATTCCCAGCCCCTATCCATGTATCTAACGTTAAAAAAATAACTACTGATACTAAAACTAAAAAGAAAACTACAAAAACTTCTAAAAAAGAAGTAAAGAAAGAGGAGGAATAATATGAGTACTTTAAAAGAACAATATCAAAAAGAAATCGTTCCTCTTCTTATGAAAGAATATAACTATAAATCAGTTATGCAAGTTCCTAAATTAGATAAAATAGTCATTAATATGGGTGTTGGAAAAGGTGCTCACGAAGATAAATATATCGAGGCTGCCCTAAAAGATTTAGAAACCATTACTGGTCAAAAACCAGTTGTAACTAAAGCTCATAAATCTATTGCTGGTTTTAAACTAAGAGAAGGACAAACTATTGGTGTAAAAGTAACTCTACGTAATGAATTAATGTATACCTTTATGGAAAAATTAATTAAAGTTGCTTTACCAAGAGTAAGAGACTTTAGAGGTATTTCTAATCATTCATTTGATGGTCATGGTAACTATACTTTAGGAATAAAAGAACAATTAATATTTCCTGAAATTGAATATGATAATATCTTAGAAATAAGAGGAATGGATATAGTATTTGTTACTACAGCTAAAACTGATAAAGAAGCAGAAAGTTTATTAAAAGCATTTAATATGCCTTTTAGAAATTAGGAGAGTGAAAAAATGGCAAAAACAAGTTTAAAAGTAAAACAACAAAGAGAACCAAAATTTAAAGTACGTGCCTATACTCGTTGTGAAAGATGTGGACGTCCACATGGGGTATTAAGAAAATATAAATTATGTCGTATTTGCTTTCGTGAATTAGCAAATAAAGGCCAAATCCCGGGCGTAAAGAAATCTAGTTGGTAGGAGGAAATTATGGTACAAGATAAAATTGCTGATATGCTTACAAGAATACGTAATGCAAATCAAATGAAATATGAAACAGTTACAGTATTAGGTTCAAAAATGACTTTAGGTATAGCTAAAATTCTAAAAAAAGAAGGTTATATCGCTGATTATAATTATGAAGAAAATAAAAGTGGTGATACTCTAACCTTAACTTTAAAATATGGCGAAAAGAAAGAAAGAGTTATAACTGGTTTAAAAAGAATTAGTAAATCTGGACTTAGAGTTTATGCATCATATAATGAACTTCCTAAAGTTCTAAACGGTTTAGGTATTGCTATTATTTCAACTAGTAAAGGCTTAATGACTGATAAAGAAGCAAGAAATGCAAAGTTAGGAGGCGAAGTACTTGCCTATATATGGTAAGTAATGTTTATGAGTAGAATTGGAAATAGACATTTAAATATTCCGGAAAACACTTCCGTTACTATTGCTGATAACGTTGTAACAGTTAAAGGCCCTAAAGGTGAACTTTCCTTAAACATACCTGAATCTGTTGAAGTTGAAGTAACTGATAATGTAGTTATTACCAAACCTAAAAATACGGAAAATGCTAATATAGAACAAGGAACAATTAATTCTTTAATTAATAATATGCTTATAGGTGTATCCAAAGGCTTTAAAGTAGGTTTAGAAGCAATTGGTGTTGGTTATAGATTTAATGTTCAAGGTAATAAAATTGTTGTAAATGCTGGGTTCTCTCATCCTGTAAATGTTGAAATACCAGCTGGTATTAAAGCTGAACTTACTAGTAATACTGAAATAACCTTAGAAGGTATAGATAAACAAAAACTATCGGAATTTGCGGCGAATATTCGAAAAATAAGAAAACCTGAACCTTATAAAGGTAAAGGAATTCGTTATAAAGATGAACATGTTCGTCGTAAAGAAGGCAAAAAGGCTGCATAGTGGAGGAATTGTATGATAAAAAAAGAAACAAGTAACAAAATGCGTCAAAGAAGACACGCACGAATCAGAAAAAATTTAAGTGGTACTCCTGAATGCCCAAGATTATGTGTATTTAGAAGTAATAAAGCAATATATGCCCAAGTAATTGATGATACAACCGGTAATACTTTAGTTAGTACCTCTTCAATTAACTTAAAACTAAAAAATGGTGGTAATATTGAAGCAGCTACTAAAGTAGGCGAGGATATTGCTAAAAAATGTACTAAAGCTAAAATCAAAAATGTTGTCTTTGATAGAGGTGGCAACCTATATCATGGACGAGTTAAAGCCTTAGCAGATTCGGCAAGAGCAAATGGATTGGAATTTTAGGAGGTCATCATGGAAAAAGAAAAAATAACAAATAAAACACCAGACAAAAAAACTAAAAGAGAACCAAGAGAAAATCGTGATAAGAAAAAACTTTTAGAAGAAAAAGTAATCTATATTGGTAGAGTTACTAAAGTTACTAAAGGTGGTAGACATTTCCGTTTTTCTGCAACAGTTGTTGTTGGTAATCGTAAAGGTTTAGTTGGTATTGGTACTGGTAAAGCTAATGAAGTTCCAACTGCTATTGCAAAAGCTAGTATGATGGCTAATAAAAATGTTTGTAAAGTTGCTATTATTGATAATCGAACAATTCCTCATGAGGCATATGGTAAAGTTGGTAGAGCTAACGTTTTAATAAAACCAGCTGCCAAAGGTACAGGAGTTATCGCCGGTGGTGCAGCTCGTAGTGTTTTAGAACTTGCGGGTATTAAAGATGTAATATCTAAGAGTTTAGGATCTAATACGCAAATTAATGTTGCTAAAGCTACTTTAGAGGCATTAAAAAGTGTTAGAACTCCAGCTAAAATAGCAGCCTTACGTGGAATTAGTGTGGAGGAGTTATAATATGAAATTAGAAAACTTACCAAAATCAAAAGAAACAAAATCTAAAAAAATAGTTGGTCGTGGACCAGGTAGTGGTATGGGTAAAAATTCCACTCATGGTGAAAAAGGTCAAAAATCTCGTAGTGGTGTAAGTATATCTGCTTGGTTCCAAGGTGGTCAATCACCATTATATAGAAGATTACCAAAAAGAGGATTTAATAATACTCGTTTTGCTACTAAATATGCAACTATTAATTTAAGTGATTTAAATAAATATTTTAAAGATGGTGATACCGTATCACCCGAAATCTTAAAAGAAAGAGGCATAATTAAAAAACAATTAAGTGGAATAAAAGTACTAGGTAATGGTAAACTTGAAAAAAAATTAACTGTTAAAGCTCACCGTTTTACCCAAAGTGCTATCTCCGGTATTGAAAACGCTGGTGGCAAGTCCGAGGTGATTTAGATGTTTCAAACTCTTAAAAAAATCTTTGCTAAAGAAAATAAAGACTTAAGACACCGTATATATTTTACTCTATTTGCTTTAGGAATATTTTGCTTAGGAACAGGTATTACTATTCCTTGGGCTAGTGTTCTATATGAAGAACTAGGTTTCTTAGAAATATTTAACCTAATGAGTGGCGGCGGTTTAAAAAGTTTTTCCATCTTTGCTTTAGGAGTAAGTCCTTATATCACCGCATCCATAATTACCCAATTATTACAAATGGATATCATACCTTACTTTAAAGAATTAAAAGAACAAGGTTATGTCGGACGTCAAAAAATAAATAAAATAAATCGTTACTTAGCGATAATATTTGCTTTTATTCAAGCTTATGTTATATCCATATTCTATTTAAATACAAGTGATGTTATGGTAATGCTTAAAACCTCTTTAGTTATGACTGCTGGTACTGCTTTCCTACTTTGGTTAGGAGATCAAATAACTAATAAAGGTATAGGTAATGGTCAAAGTCTACTTATTATGGCTGGTATTATTGAAAGTATGCCAAGTATCTTTAGTGGAGCTTTCTCATCATTTATAACTAGTGGTACTTATAACTTAGGTTTAGGAATTGCTCTATTTATCCTCTTCTTAGTTGTTTACTTACTAGTATTAGTTGGTATTATCTTTGTAACTCTAGCTGAAAGAAGAATACCAATTCAATATGCTAATCATACTACAAGTAGTTATGGGGCCCAAAACTCATTCTTACCTATTAAAATAAATAGTGCTGGGGTAATACCTGTTATATTTGCATCAATTGTTCTAACTATACCAAGTACTATCGCTGGTTTAATTGGTAATGAATCAGTTACTAACTTTATTAATAAATATATTGTTTATACTACCCCAACTGGCTTTGTCCTTTATGTAATCTTAATAATGTTCTTTGGAATTGTTTATACTCTTATGATGATGAACCCTGAAGAAATGAGTAAAGACTTAAATAAAAATGGCGGTTATATACCAGGTGTAAGACCAGGTAAAGATACCTCTGACTTTATTAATAAATCGTTATTAAAATTAACGATAGTTGGTTCTTTATTTCTTGTAGTTCTCTCTGCTTTACCAATTCTTTTATCAAACTTTACTAGCTTGCCTTCTAGTGTAACTATTGGTGGAACTGGTATTCTAATTGTTGTTGGTGTAGCTATTGAAACTTATAAACAAATTGAAAGTGGTTTAGTATCTAGAAGTTATAAAAAGAGGCATAGATTAAGATGAAAAATGTAATATTTATTGCTCCCCCAGCATCGGGGAAAGGAACTATTAGCGAGTATTTAGTTGATAACTTTAATTATAATCATTTATCAACTGGTGATATCTTAAGAAGTATGGCTAAATCAGAATCTGAGTTAGGTAAAAAAATAAATGAACTTATGATTAACGGACGCCTTATAGGAGATGATATAATCCTGCCGGCTTTCGAAAGTGTTTTAAAAAATAATTTAGATAAACCATTTATTTTAGATGGTATGCCTAGAAACTTAAATCAAGCCAAATACTTAGATAACTTATTTAATGAATTAAATATTAATAATTATTGTGTTATCTATCTTAGTGCTCCTAAAAGTTTATTAGAAAGTAGAGTAACCGGAAGAAGAATATGTCCTAACTGTTCTACTACTTATAATGAAAATTTCCCAGAATTTAAACCTAAAGAAACTAATCTATGTGATAAATGTAAGACAAAACTTATTAAAAGAGTAGATGACTCCTTAGAAACTTATCAAAAAAGATATGAAGAATATATTAAAGAAACAGAACCAGTTTTAAAATACTATGAAGAAAAACAATTATTAAAAACGGTTGATGTTAGTTTAGAAAATAATATTGTTATTAATAATATTATAAATATCTTAAAGGGGGAATCAAATGATTAGTATAAAAAGCGAAAGAGAAATAAACTTAATGCGTCATGCCGGTCATATTAACTACTTAACTCATGAATTACTAAAATCTAAACTAAAACCCGGGATTACAACTTATGAATTAGATAAAATCGCTCATGACTTTATTATTAAAAATGGTTGCTATCCCACTTGTTTAGGTTATGAAGGATATCCTTGTAGTATCTGTGTATCAATAAATGATGAAGTAGTACATGGTATACCTAGTAAAAAAAGAAAACTAAAAAATCATGATATCGTATCGATTGACTTTTGTGTTTCATATGAAGGCTACGTATCTGATGCTGCTAGAACTTATATAATCGGTTCAACTTCCAAAGAATATCAAGATTTAGTTCTAAACACCGAAAAATCTTTATATGTAGGCTTGAGTAAAATTAAAAATGGTGTTAAAATAGGGGACATAAGTCATGCCATCGAAGAATTTGCTCATCAAAATAACCTAAGTGTCGTTGAAGACTTAGTAGGTCATGGAGTAGGTACTAATATGCATGAAGAACCAGATGTACCTAATTATGGTAAACCAAATACCGGTATAACCTTAAAAACCGGAATGACCATTGCTGTTGAACCAATGCTAAACTTTGGCAGTAAAGAGGTTTGCTTAACCGATCAAGATGATTGGACAATCGTAACGCAAGATGGACTACCATCTGCACATTTTGAACATACTATCTTAGTAACTGAAGATGGCTATGAAATATTAACAGGAGAATAAATATGGCGAAAAAAAATATAAATAAAAATTCAAATCAAAACTTTTCTAATAATTCAAAAGAAGATAAATTAGAAGTAGAAGGTAAAGTAATTGAAGTTTTAAAAGGTGGCGACTATATAGTAAAGCTACCAAATGATCATACTGTAGAGGCCTACGTTTCTGGTAAAATGCGTGTTAATATGATACGTATTCTACCAGGTGATACAGTAACTATTGAACTATCGCCTTATGACTTAACACGTGGGCGTATAACATGGAATAAAAGATAATGGAGGTAAAATTATGAAAAGAAGACCATCAGTAAAACCAATTTGTAAAAAATGTAAAAAAATTAAAAGAAAAGGAAAAGTAATGGTTATTTGTGAAAATCCAAAACACAAACAAACCCAAGGTAAATAGGAGGAATTATGGCAAGAATTAAAAATATTGAATTACCAAGTGAAAAACATACTTGTATTGGACTAACAGCAATTTATGGTATAGGAAGAAACTTAGCAAAAACTATTTGTCTAAATGCTAACGTTGAACCTAGTAAAAAAATTAAAGACTTAACCGATGAAGAAATATCTCGTCTTCGTAAAGAAGTAGATAAATGTAATGTTGAAGGTGACTTAAGAAGAGAAGTTCAAATGTCTATTAAAAACAAAATGGAAATTAATTGCTACCAAGGCGTAAGACATAAAAAAGGCTTACCTGTAAGAGGTCAAAGAACTAATCGTAATGCTCATACTCGTAAAGGTAGAGGAAAAGTAGTAGCAAATAAAAAGAAAGTAGGTAAATAGTATGGCATATAACAGAAGAAAAAGAAAAGTAAAAAAGAATATTCCTGAAGCTATTGCTCATATTCATGCTAATTACAATAATACAATTGTTACTATTGCTGATAAAGATGGCAACGTAATTAGTTGGGCATCAGCTGGAACTATAGGTTATAAAGGTTCCAAAAAGAAAACACCTTATGCTGCTGGAATGAGTGCTGAAGCTTGTGCTAAAGCTGCATTAGACTCAGGAGTTAAAAAAGTCGAAGTTCACGTTAAAGGTTTAGGTAGTGGTAGAGAAAATGCCATTCGTTCTATCCAAGGTGCGGGAATTGAAGTAACAAGTATTGTTGATGAAACACCAGTACCACATAATGGCTGTCGTCCACCAAAACGTCCTAGAAATTAATGTTAAGAAGGGAAGAGATTTATGATTAAATTTGAAAAACCAGTTTATAAAATAACCGAATATCAAAGTGATACTCACTATGGTAAATTTGAATTAGAACCATTAGAAAGAGGATTTGGAACAACTATTGGTAATGCTTTAAGAAGAGTAATGTTATCCAGTCTTCCAGGATGTCGTATAACAAGTGTTAAAATTGAAGGAGTTCTTCACGAATTCCAAAAAATTGAAGGAGTTTATGAAGATGTAACTAGTATTATTCTCGCTTTAAAAAGCGTTGTCTTAAAAAATCATGTTGATGAAGATAAAGTAATTAGAGTTAGTAAAAATACCCCTGGACCAGTTTTAGCAGGTGATATTGAATGTGATCCAGACTTAGAAGTAATCAATAAAGACTTAGTTATTTGTAACCTAGTAGAAGGTGGCAAAATCGAAATGGAAATGACTGTTTCTAATGGTAAAGGTTATGTTGATTCTAAAGAAAATCAAACTAAATTAGATAATAAAAAAGTCGGAGTTATTGCTATTGACTCATTATATAGTCCAGTTGAAAAAGTATCTTACGAAGTTGAAAATGCTCGTGTTGGTCACAATGAAAACTATGATAAATTAATAATGCATATTAATACTAATGGTAGTATTACTCCTGAAGAATGTATGGCTTTATCTGCTAAAATCTTAATTGAACATTTTAATATTATTGCTGATTTAAATGCCATAAGTGATATTGCTGGTTTAATGGAAGAAAAGAAAGTAGATACTATAACTAAAACATTAGAAACACCAATTGAAGAAATAGAATTCTCAGTTAGAGCATATAACTGTTTAAAAAGAGCTGGTATTCATACCGTTCAAGACTTAATTTCTAAAAAAGAAGTCGAAGTTACTAAAATACGTAACTTAGGCAAGAAATCATTAAAAGAAGTATTAGACAAAGTAGCAGAAATGGGACTTAAGTTCCGTGATTAAGGAGGTATAATATGTCATATCGAAAAATTGGAAGAGAAACAAGACAAAGACATAGTGTTTTTGCTGGATTAACTGTTGATACTATTTTAAATGAAAGTATCACTACAACTGAAGCTAAAGCTAAAGAAGTAAGAAAATTTGTTGATAAAATGATTACTTATGGCAAACGTGGTACTTTAGTATCTCGTCGTAAAGCCCTTGCTTTTGTTTATAATAACCAAGAATGTGTTGATAAAGTATTTAATGAATTAGCACCACGTTATGAAAATCGTAATGGTGGTTATACAAGAATAATTAAATTAAAAGAAAGACAAGGCGACGATGCTTTAGAAGTTCGTTTAGAACTAGTTTAATAAGAGTAACGTAAAGTTACTTTTTTAAATAAAAAGAAATAAGGTTATATTATGAAATTAAATGCTGAAGATAAACATATATTAAACATAACAAATACTTTTGAAGATTACACATCAGGGGATATTACTTATGAAGATTTACAATTTTTAAAATCTTATTTAAATAATGAAAAAATAAAAAAATCTGGTTATGAAAATTACCAAGATTTTCAAATAAAATCTCGAAAAGACGTTAAAAAAATGTCTTTACCCGAAATAGAAGAATATTACTTATATCTAAGAAAATATGAAATGGATCATAATATTCCTTTAAAAAATATGCTTATTAGAAAATATATTCATCCAATATTATTAAAATTAATTCAAATAGAACGTATTATGGCAAAAGAAAAAATACATATCATAAATGACCAAAGAGAATATAATAATAAACCGCGAATTTATGCTTGTACTCATATTGGAGGAAATGATGCGCAAAGAGTTTTTGAAATTATACATGAACATGCTTATCTTTTTATTGGTAATTTAAAAGAATTATATATTGATTTAACTGGAACTATCTTAAATTTAAATGGTGCTATTTGTTTTGATACTAGTAATAAAACTGATCGAAAAATAGCTTATAAAAGAGCTTTAGAAGTTTTAAATAATGGTTATAACTTATTAATATTTCCTGAAGGAGCATGGAACATTACTGAAAACTTTCCCGTCATTGGTTTATATGATGGTGTTTTAAAAATGGCTATTTCTACTAATGCTGACATAATACCCATTGCTATTGAACAATATGATAAAGATTTTTATATTAATATTGGTAAAAATATAATTTGTGATGATAATATTATTAAAATGCGTTATCAATTAAAAACTATACTTTCTACCTTAAAATATGAAATTTGGGAAACTCAAGGTATAAATAAAAATAATTTCTCTAAAGAATATAAAGATAACTTT
>CAYLQC010000004.1:0-8983 GCA_964385785.1 uncultured Muribaculaceae bacterium
AGTTCATGGGGAAGAAGAAGCTTTAAAAGTTAAACAAGCTAGTGAAGAAATTTTTAATAATATGGGTAATTCTGAAAATACCGAAACTGTAGAAGTTTCTAAGGATATATTTGCAAAAGGAATTAATGTTATTGATGCTTTAATGTTATCTAATATATTCGCCTCAAAATCAGAAGTTCGAAGATTAATAGAACAAAATGGTATTTGTTTAAACGGAAATAAAGTAACTGATGTAAATATGATTATTGATTTAAATAATTTAAATGATAATTCTTTACTAATTCAAAAAGGTAAGAAAAAATTTAAAAAAATTATTGTAAAATAACTTAAACTGTATAAAAAAACTCTTTTTCTAACAAAATAGTTTTGAAAGGAGTTTTTAAGTTTTGAGCAAATATAAAGTTGAAATAACTAATTTAGATACTAGTAAAATTAAAGTTTTAACAAAAGATGAAATGACTGAGTTATTTAAATCTTATCAAAATGGTAATTTAAAAGCTAAAGAAGAATTAATTGAAGGTAATTTAAAGTTAGTTTTAAGTATTTTAAAACGTTTTAATAAAGATAAATATAATTTAGATGATTTATTTCAAGTTGGGGTTATTGGTCTTATTAAAGCGATTGATAACTTTGATCTTTCTTATGATTTAAAACTGTCTACTTATGCTGTGCCTTTAATTATGGGTGAAATAAAAAGATATATAAGAGATAATACTACTGTTAGAGTAAGTCGAAGTATTAAAGATTTAGCTTATAACATTATTAAATATAAAGAAGAATATTTAAAAAGTAAAGGAGTAGAACCTACTAATAAAGAAATAGCAACAAATTTAAATATTTCGGAATATCAAATTGAGTTTGCCTTAGATTCTTTAAAAGAACCGATGAGTATTTTTGAACCAATTTATAATGATGGCGGAGATACTATTTATTTACTTGATCAAATAGCTGATAAAAAAGATAAAGAAAAAGATAAAGATATGTTAATTTCGCTTCGTAAAGCCTTACTAAAGTTAAAAGAAAGAGAAAGGAAAGTTTTAATTGAACGTTTTATAATTGGTAAAACGCAAATGGAAATAGCTTCTTCTTTAGGTATATCTCAAGCGCAGGTAAGTCGTATTGAAAAAAATGCGATGGAAACTGCTAGAAGATTAATAAAGTAAAGTTATTTTTTTATTTTCGATTTTAATAAACCCTTCTTCTTTTAAGTATTTTAATTCTCTACTCATGGCACTACGATCAACGGCTAGGTAATTAGCTAAATCTAAATAATTATAAGGTAAATAAATAATTTTTGAACCATTTTTTTTCGATACAATTTTAAAATATTCTAATAATTTATCGCGAATTGAACGTTTAGAAAGGATAGCTACTTGTTCATTTTTTTCGGCGATTTTTTCATTCATAATAGTAAGTAAATTATTTAAAAATTGTTGATAGAATAAAGAACTTTTACTATTTGTGTAAAGTGATTGTAATTTAGAAATAGCCAAGTAGTTAAAAAAGATAATTTGACTGTCTTCTTTTACTAAAATATCATATTCATTATCATTTAAATTAGAAATAGTTGAACCAAACACATCATTTTCATATAAATCTTCTAATATTGTAATACCACCATTATAATCATTACGAATAATTTGTAAGTAGCCGCTTTCTAAAACAGCAATAAAGTTATCATTTTTAATAACGTTTAACATATAGGTATCTTTAGGGAATGTAAAGCGATGTGTCTCTAAATCGTAAAGTAATTTTTTTTGATTTTTTTCGGAAATGTCCGTAAATAAACTAATCATTTAATCACCTCTTAAAAATATTTTAACAAAAAAAGTAAAATGTTGCAATTGCAACATTATTAAGAAATAGGGTGTGCTAAAATGTTATTGTAGGAAAGAGGTAGAAAATGAAAATAATTAAAAGAGATGGGCATATTGTTGACTATTGTCCCGAAAAAATTGAAACAGCTATTCAAAAAGCTAATAAAGAAGTAGAAGAAGAAGATAGAGCAAGTAGTATTCAAATTAAAAACATTATTAAATATATTGAAGGATTAGGTAAAAAAAGAATTTTAGTCGAAGATATTCAAGATATTATTGAAATGAAATTAATGAGTATTGGTAAATATGCTCTAGCTAAAAAATATATTACGTATCGTTATACAAGAGAATTAGTTAGAAAATCTAATACAACTGATTTAGCTATAAAAGAATTAATTGATGGTGAAAATGAATATTGGAATACGGAAAATTCTAATAAAAATGCTAAAGTTATAACTGTCCAAAGAGATTATTTAGCAGGAATTACGAGTACTGATATTACCAGACGTTTTTTACTTCCCGAAGATATTGTTAAAGCTCATGATGATGGAATAATTCACTTTCATGATGCCGATTATTTTGCCCAAAATGCTATGCATAATTGTTGTTTAATGAATTTAGAGGATATGTTACAAAATGGTACCATGATTAATGGTGTTAGAATTGAAACACCACACCGTTTTTTAACAGCTATGACAATTGCTACTCAATTAATTACGGCGGTTAATTCTAGTCAATATGGTGGAGTAACCATTACTTTAACCCACTTAGCACCATTTGTTAGAAAAAGTTATAAAAATTATTTGAAAAAATATAAAGATAGAAAATTTAGTAAAGAAGATTGTGAGAAATATGCTAAAGAAGACTTACAAAAAGAAATAGTTGATGGAGTTCAAACTTTCCAATATCAAATTAATTCAATGACGACAACTAATGGTCAAGCGCCATTCTTAAGTGTTTGTATGTATTTAGGTGAAACTAAAGAATATAAAGCGGAACTTGCCATGATTATTGAAGAGGTATTGCGTCAAAGAATTCAAGGTATGAAAAACGAAGCCGGTGTTTATATTACACCTGCCTTCCCTAAACTTTTATATATTTTAGAAGAAGATAATATTCATCCAGATAGTAAATATTACTATTTAACAAAATTAGCGGCAGAATGTACAGCGAAAAGAATGGTACCAGATTATATTTCTGAAAAAATTATGAAACAATTAAAAGTAGATCAAAATGGCGATGGTCAATGTTATCCATGTATGGGATGTCGAAGTTTCTTAACTCCTTATGTTGATGAAAATAAAAAGCCAAAATATTATGGGAGATTTAATCAAGGTGTAGTAACAATTAATTTAGTTGATGTGGCTTTATCTAGTGATAAAGATATGGATTTATTTTGGAATATTTTAGATGAACGTTTAGAATTATGCCATAGGGCTTTACAAGTTAGACATAAAAGACTTTCTAATGCTACAAGTGATGTTGCCCCTATTTTATGGCAAGATGGGGCTTTAGCAAGACTTAAAAAGGGTGAATCAATTCATGAATTATTACATCATGGTTACTCAACTATATCTTTAGGTTATGCGGGTTTATATGAATGTGTTAAATTTATGACCGGACACTCTCATACTGATAATGGCAAGGGTAAAGAATTCGGTTTAAAAGTTATGCAAAGATTAAATGATAAATGTGCCGAATGGAAAAGTGTTGAAGACATTGATTATAGTGTTTATGGTACTCCTATTGAATCAACTACTTATAAGTTTGCTAAATGCTTAAGAGAACGTTTTGGGGTTATTAAAGGTATAACTGATCGTGATTATATTACAAATTCTTATCATGTTCCGGTTTTTGAAGAAATTGATGCCTTTACTAAATTAAAATTAGAAAGCGAATTCCAAAAACTAAGTCCTGGTGGTGCTATAAGTTATATCGAAACGCCAAATTTATCTAATAACTTAGATGCTGTTTTAGAAGTAATGGACTTTATCTATAATAATATTATGTATGCGGAGTTAAATACTAAGTTAGATTATTGTCAAGAATGTGGTTATACAGGCGAAATATTAATTGACGATGATTTAGAATGGTACTGCCCAAATTGTGGCAATAGAGATCATGATAAATTAAATGTTGCCAGACGTACTTGTGGTTATATCGGGTCTAATTTCTGGAATAAAGGTAGAACTCAAGAAATTAAAGAAAGAGTAATTCACTTAGATAATAAGGATGCAGATTTAAATGAGGTATAATAAAATAAGAAAAATGGATATTTCTAACGGACCAGGTGTTAGAGTATCCGTTTTTATGCAAGGTTGTGATTTTCACTGTTTTAATTGTTTTAATCCTGAAACACATGATTTTAATGGGGGATTAGAATTTAATGATACAGTAATAGATAGAATTTTAGATTTAGTAGATCATGATTATATGGCGGGGTTATCCATTTTAGGAGGAGACCCCCTTCATCCTAAAAATATCGAAGGAACTTTAGAACTTGCCAAACGTTTTAAAAGTCGTTTTCCTAATAAAACATTATGGGTTTGGACAGGTTTCTTATTTGAAAAAGTAAAAGATGAAGAAGTCATGAAATATATTGATGTTTTAGTTGATGGTAATTACGTTGATAGTTTAAGAGATCCTACACTAAAATATGCGGGTAGTACTAATCAAAGAGTAATAGATATACCTAAAAGTTTAAAAAGTAAAAAAGTTGTAATTAGAAATGAGGAATAACATGGAAAAGATAAGAGGTTTTGAAATAGCAAAAGGTTTTGAAGATAAAGGTATTAAAATACCTAAAAGAAGTACTAAAAATGCAGCGGCTTATGATGTAGAATCGGCAGAAGATATAGTAATACCAGCTTTTAAATTAGGTGTAAAACCAACACTAGTACCAACTGGTTTAAAAGCGTATTGTCAAAATGATGAATTTTATATTTTAGCTAATCGTAGTGGGGGACCTAAAAAAGGTTTAGTTTTAGCAAATAGTATTGGGGTAATTGATGCTGATTACTACGAAAACGAATCAAATGATGGACACTTTATGTTTCAATTTTGGAACTTTAGTGATAATGATATTCAAATTAAAAAAGGTGATAGAATAGGCCAAGTAATATTTATGAAATATTTAACAGTTGATAATGATGTATCAGGGGGTGTAAGAAAAGGCGGTTTTGGTTCCACTGGTGTATAAGTTTATAGACTAAAGATTAGATATTTTGTATAATAGAGTAGTGGTGATCTCCATGCGTTTTATTACTTTAGAAAAAGAAAATATTGTATTTAAAGAAAAAGTTAAACCTTTTTTAAATCCTGATTTAGTTTATATTCCTTTATTAGATAATAAAATAAAAAATAAAACTTTAAAAAAAGGCGAAATGGTTTTTAATAATTTCTATTCCGCCGTTTCAGGAACTGTTATTGGTACGTCTAAAATTAAATTAGATAGTGATAAATATATACAAGGTTTAGTTATTCGTAATGATTTTTGTGAAACACCAGTAACTAATATTGCAACAAGAAGAAAAATAAATAATTTAAGTTATGAAAATGTAATAAATAGTTTAACAGATATTGATTTAAAAAATAAAATAAAAAATATTAAATATAAAACAATTATTATAAATGGTATAGATGATGATCCTTATATTAAAAATGAGGCATTTATTCAAAAAATACATTTTAGAGAGATTTTAAATACTATTGATTTATTACAAAATTTATATCCGGAAAGTAATGTAATGATTGTTTTAAAAAGTACTGATAATGAAAATATTTTAAATTATACTAATTTTTTAGGTTCTTATAAAAATATTACTTTACGTTTAGTAGAAGATTATTATTTATTAGGAAAAGAACAATTTATTAAAGAATATTTACAAATAAAAGAAGATACTTTACATTTAAAAACTAGTGAAGTTTATAACTTTTATCAAGAAGTAAAAAGGTGTAAACCAACTTTAGAAAAGTATATAACTATTAGTGGTGATGGAGTAGAATATAATCAAGTTTATTTAGTTAAATTAGGAACGAAAATAAACTCTTTTGGTGATTTTACTAATTTTGATGTTTATTTAAATGGAATTATGGGTAAGAAAATAGATCCTAAAGATTTAATTGTTACTAAAAATTTAGAAGGAATTGTCGTAATGCAAAAAAAGCCTTTAAAAAGTTTAGAATGTATTAAATGTGGACAGTGTTTAAATATTTGTCCAATTCATTCTAATCCATTACTTGCTTATAAAAAACAGAAAAAAATTAAATGTATTGATTGTGGTTTATGTAGTTATATATGTCCATCTTTTATACCTTTAGAAAAGTATATAAGGAGGGATAGTAAATGAGTGGTTTACATAAAAAAATATATATGTCTTTAGGTAAAAAGTTAGAGTTATGTTTATTATTTTTTGTCCTTTTTGGCTTTTTTAAAAATGGATTATATCCGTATTTTCAAGGTTTTTATTCATTAGGGGAGTCTTTAAAAATTTTAATATTTCCACTATATGGCTATATATTAGGTTATTTAATTGATTATTTTAAAAAAAGTAATAATATGTTTTCTAATCGGTTTTATGGTCTTTTATTTTCTTTAATATTGCCAATTTCTACTAAAGTATATATTGGTTTATTATTTATAAGTATTTTAATATTATTTAATGCTTTGGTATTAGAAAAAAAAGATAGTTCTTTTAATTTTATAGCACTCTTTAAAATATTATTAGTTTTAGTTTTAAAATTATTTAATAGTTATAACTATGCTAATTTATTAGAAAGTAGTAATCGTTATATTTATTCTTTTGTTGATACTTTAATTGGTTTTAATGAAAGTGGGATATTTACCTCTTGTAGTATATTAATAATTATTTGTTTTATTGTTTTATGTTTTGATCGTTATTATAAAAAAGAAATACCTTTATATAGTTATAGTATTTATGCTATTATGTTATTTTTGTACGCTTTAAAAGAACAAAATATGTTAATATTTTTAAATCATTTATTAGCTAGTGATGTTTTATTTTGTTTAGTATTTATTGCACCGTTATCTTCTCTTAGTCCATATTTAAAAGGTCGTAAAGTATTATATAGTATTGTAATTGGTATTTTAACATTACCTTTAAGTATTTATTTTAATTATCATGAAGGAGTATATATGGCTTTAGTTATTTCAAGTAGTATAGAATTAGTTTTAAATGTTATTGAAAATAAATTATTAAAGTACAAGCAAACAAATGTTTAAAAAATGCTTGCTAAATAAAAAAAGTTATGATATATTTTGGTTAGGTGAAGCGTTATGGATAAAGATATTAAAACTTTAAAAAATTGGATTTTAGAAAGTAAGACAATTGTCTTTTTTGGGGGTGCTGGAGTATCAACTTTAAGTGGTATTCCTGATTTTCGTAGTAAAGATGGTTTATATAATCAAAAATATGATTATCCACCTGAAGAAATTTTAAGTCATCATTTTTTTACTTTGTATCCAGATATTTTTTATAAATTTTATAAAGAAAAAATGAATTGTTTAGAAAGTATGCCAAATATTGTACATTTAAAGTTAAAAGAGTTAGAAGAAGATGGAAAATTAAAAGCTATTATTACCCAAAATATTGATGGTTTACATCAAAAAGCCGGGTCAAAAAAAGTTTATGAATTACATGGGAGTATCTATCGCAATTATTGTGTTAAATGTGGTAAGTTTTATGATGCTAAATATGTATTTTCAAGTAAAGAGATACCAAAGTGTTCTTGTGGTGGTTTAATAAAACCTGATGTAGTTTTATATGATGAGGCATTAAACAGTGAGATTTTAACGGAATCGCTAAAAGAAATTGCCAGTTGTGATTTATTAATAGTGGGAGGTTCTTCTTTAACTGTATATCCCGCCAGTGGTTTAATTAATTATTTTCAAGGAAAACATTTAGTAATTATTAATAAAATGAAAACTAGTTTTGATAATAAAGCTGATTTAGTTATTAATAAAGATTTAGGAGAAGTTTTTAAAAATATTTAGAGGTGGTATATGGCAATTTATGATACAATATTAAATATAAGAAATGAAAATATCGAAGATAAATTAAAAAATGCTATTTTAAAGTGTCAAAAAGATTTAAATGGTTTAACAAAAGAGCGAATGTGTAAAGTATATAATTCTTATTTAGGTCAAATATTAAATGAAGAACACGTTTTATATAAATTAGTTAATACTTTAGATTTAGAGTTAGACTATGAACATATATTTTTATTAGTTCCTAACAATTTAACTGATAATGGTTATTTTTTAGTAGATTTAACTTTTTCGCAATTTTCTTCTTCTTTAATTGAATTGGCGTTATTAGAAAAAAATGGTTATCAATTTATAACTAATGAATTATTTTTAAAATATTTAAATATTGTTACTAAAAATAAAGATATTAATATTACATTAGATGATGTATTTTATGAAATAAAGAAAAGGTAAGGTGTTATATGGCAAAAAGAAGAAAAAAGAAAAGTAATTTTAAGTTAGGTGTTATTGCTCTTATTTTATTAGGAGTTTTAGTAAGTGGAGTTTATGAAAGTATTCCCGAGTTACAATCATTATTTAATACTAATACAACTTCTTATGCTTTAGATAGTGTTCCAGAATATAATGGTGAGTTATACGTGGTTATAAATGATAATATTCCTAATTTTAGTGAAGAAGATTATAGTACCGAATCTTTTGAGGAGTATTCACCTTTAGATAGTTTAGGAAGATGTGGCGTAGCTTTTGCTAATATCGGAGTTGATTTAATGCCTACCGAAGAACGAGGCAGTATCGGGTCAGTTAAACCAAGTGGATGGCATACTGTAAAATATGATATTGTCGATGGTAAATATTTATATAATCGTTGTCATTTAATTGGTTACCAATTAAGTGGTGAAAATGCTAATGAATTAAATTTAATTACTTGTACTAGAACAATGAATACTAAAGGAATGTTACCTTTTGAAGATGATGTAGCAGAATATGTTAAAAGTACTAATAATCATGTTTTATATCGTGTAACTCCTATATATTTAAATGATAATTTAGTAGCAAGTGGTGTTGAGTTGGAGGCCTTATCCGTTGAAGATAAGGGTGAGGGAATTAAGTATCACGTTTATATTTATAATGTTGAACCAGGTATTTATATTGATTATGA
>CAYLQC010000004.1:9083-15186 GCA_964385785.1 uncultured Muribaculaceae bacterium
TTAAGTATCACGTTTATATTTATAATGTTGAACCAGGTATTTATATTGATTATGAAACGGGAGATAGTCATTTAGAATAAAGGTAAATTTACATTTAATAAAAATAATTAGTAAAAATCATGAAATTATGGTAAGATTGATTATAAGGAGGAATTAATATGGCAAATATTATATTTGATGAAAAAAGATTTGTTAATGTTGGTGAGGTTTGTGCAATAAATTTAAAAGATATCCATCCTGTTCATTTAACACTTGATTCACTTAATGAAGAAAATATTGTTAAATTCTATGCGACAAAAGAAAGTGTTTCATCTGATAATGATGTTACATTTATAAAATATTTGGGGAACGGTTTTTTTATGGATTTAGTTTCTGATCAATTATTTATGACCGAAATTTTTAATGAAGATGATTTTGGAACTGATGAGTTCTATATGTTAGATACAGCAAGCCAAAATGAACTTACAAAAATGCAACAATTTTATGAATCAATTCAAGATCCAAAAAGTTTGGCTGAATTTAAGGAAAGTTTTTCTGCTTTTGTTGCAAATCCATTAGTTATATCAATTGCAGAGTCTCCTTTTATATCTATAAATTCTGATGTTGCAAAAAAATTTGCTTCACAATCTTTAGAACAAGTAAAATCAAAAATTCTTACAGTTAAATTAAAAGCCCAAAAGGGGTTACAACAACAATATAGTGAATTAGAAGAAACTATACTAGATTATTATCGTGATTCAAAAATTTCTTCAAATCATAAAACTATGTAACTTTGCTAAATGGTGGGATGTCATTTAGAATAATTTTTCCTTTGCAAAGGAAAAAACTTGTGTTATAATCTATTTAACAGATTTAAGTGGGCAGAATTCCCACTTTTATTAATGTAGTTTGAGGTGATTTATGGAATTAATATTAGAAAAAATTAAAAATGAAGTAGCAAATGCTTTAAAAAAAGAAGAAATTGTAGTTGATAGTGTTACTTTTACTAAAGAGGGAACATATAATTTTTTAAGAATTGTTCTAGATAAAGTAAATGGAATTGATTTAGATACGATTGTTAAAGCTACTAATATAATTAATCCTTTGATTGATAAATTAGATTTAATAAAGGAGGAATATATATTAGATGTTATTAGTAAGGAAAGAGGATGATAATAATGAAAAGTGATGAATTTTTAAAAGCTTTAGATCATATAGTAGAAGAGAAAAATATTAGTAAAGATGTTGTATTAGATGCGATGGAACTTGCTTTAACAACAGCTTATAAAAAGAATTTTAATTCGAAAACTAATGTTAGAGTAGATATTAATCGTGAAACTGGCGAAATTAAAGTTTATTCTTATTATGTAGTTGTTTCATCATTTGATACTGGAAGCGAAGAAACTGATGAAGAGGGAAATGTTGTTAAAATACCTCCTAAAGTTAATGAAGATGCCCAAATTTTACTTGAGGACGCTAGAGAAAAAGTTCCTGGTATAAAAGTAGGTGAAACTATCGAAGAAGAGGTAACACCAGCAGATTTTGGTAGAGTTGCAACATCTACTGCTAAACAAGTAATTAATCAAAAAATAAGAGAAGCTGAAAGAACTAGTATTATGGAAGAATTTCAAGATAAAGAAGGCGAAATGATGGTAGGTCTTCTAGCGATGGAAGATGCTAAAAATTACTATGTTGATTTAGGTAGAACAAGAGGTATTTTACCTAAGGGTGAAATGATACCTGGAGAAGTTTTAACAATGGGAACTAGTATTAAAGTATATATTTCTAAAGTTGAAGAAACTACTAAAGGTCCTTTAATTTTATTATCAAGAAAACATTATGGTTTTGTAAGACGTTTATTTGAAACTGAAATTCCTGAACTAGCTGATGGAACAATTGAAATGTATTCTTGTGTAAGAGAACCAGGAATTCGTAGTAAAGTAGCAGTATATACAACTAATGAAAATGTTGATCCTGTTGGAGCTTGTATTGGAGAAAGAGGAAGTCGAATTTCGAGTATTTTAAAAGAATTAAATGGCGAAAAGATTGATATTGTACTATATAATGAAGATCCTGCGACATTTATTAAAAATGCTTTAAGTCCTGCGAAAGATGTTATTGTAAATATTACTGATCCAGTTAAAAAAGAAGCTTTAGCCATTGTAAATGAAGATAATTTAAGTTTAGCCATTGGTAAAAAAGGTAGTAATGTTAAACTTGCTAGTCGTTTAACTAAATATAAAATAGAAGTTAAAACTCTTGCTCAAATTAATGAAGAAGGTAACAAAGAGGAATAAAAAATGAAACCAAGAAAAGTACCAATGCGCATGTGTGTTGTAACTAGAGAAAGTTTAGAAAAAAAAGAGTTGTTTCGAATTGTAAGAGGTCCTGATGGAAAAGTCGTATATGATAGTAAAGGTAAACTTAATGGTAAAGGGGCTTATTTAAAAAAAGATAAAGATGTGATTAAAAAAGCCCAAAAGATGAAAATATTAGATAAAGTATTAGATGTAGATGTACCAGATGATATATATGAGGAGTTATTAGAAAATATAAAAGAAAAGGAGTGAAGTTATGAAAGTAGGAGAGTATGCTTTAAGTGTTGATTTAACCGTTGCCGAAGTTTTAAAAAAAGCCCAAGAGTTAGGGATTGAAGTTAAAAATGCCGAAGACTTATTAAGTGATGATGATATCATTATTTTAGATAATGCTATTGATTTAATTAGTACTGATACGGAATCAACTTTAGAAGATGATGAAGATATTTTAGAAGTAGTAGAAAGTATGATGAATACTTCTAAAATTCAAGAAATGAACGATAAAGAAAAAAAGCAAAAGTTAAAGAAAAAAAGTCAAATTAATAATAATCAAGAAGATTATTTATTAAAAAGAAAACAGATGTATAAACATAAAGAAAAGTTAATAAGTAATGAAAATACTTCTAATGTATTAATTTATAAAAATAATATGACAGTTAAAGAATTAGCTGATGTTTTAGGAGTTAATGGTAATGAACTTATAAAGAAATTAATGGGTTTAGGACAAATGATTTCTTTAAATGAAGTAATTGATTATGAAACAGCTTCGATACTTTCTTTAGAATATAATAAAACATTAAAAAAAGAAGAAACACAAGATATAACTAATTTTGAAAATTATGAGATTGATGATGATGAAAGTAGTTTAGAACCAAGACCACCAGTTGTAACAATTATGGGGCATGTTGATCATGGTAAAACTAGTTTATTAGATTATTTAAGAAATACTAAAGTTACGGAAACTGAAGCGGGAGGAATTACGCAAGCCATTGGTGCTTATCAAATTGAACATGATGGTAAAAAAATAACGTTTATTGATACACCAGGACATGCAGCTTTTACTCAAATGCGAGCTAGAGGAGCAAGTGTTACGGATATCGTTATTATTATTGTTGCTGCTGATGATGGAGTAATGCCCCAAACTGAAGAAGCAATTGATCATGCAAAAGAAGCAAATGTTCCAATAATTGTGGCGGTTAATAAAATTGATAAACCAAATGCTAATCCGGAAAAGATTAGACAAGAAATGACTGAATTAGGTATTGTTCCCGAAGAGTGGGGCGGAGCATACCCATTTGTTGATATCTCGGCTAAAACTGGTGAGGGTATAGATTTACTTTTAGAAACTATATTAACGATTAGTGAAGTAAATAATTTTAAAGCTAATAAAAATCGTTATGCAATTGGTACTGTTATTGAAAGTCGTGTTGATAAACATATGGGGCCAACGGTATCTTTACTTATTCAAAATGGTACATTAAGATTAGGAGACCCAGTAGTAATTGGTAACTTTTTTGGTAAAATCAGAACTATGAAAAATGATTTAGGTCAAGATATTGTCGAGTCTGGTCCATCAAGTCCAGTAGAGGTTACAGGAATAAGTGATGCCCCAAGTGCGGGAGATAAATTTATGTCTTTTGAAACTGAAGCCGAAGCTAAAAAAATTGCTATGCAAAGATCTAATTTAGAAAATAATAATAAAACAAGTCAAAATAAAGTTACTTTAGATGATTTATTTAATAAAGTTAGTGCGGGGGAAAAAGAAGTAAATGTTGTTTTAAAATGTGATGTTAGAGGTAGTGAAGAAGCCATTAGAAGTGCTTTAGAAAAAATTGATATTTCGGGAGTTTCCGTTAAAGTTATTAGAAGTGGTGTTGGAGGCATAACTGAAAGTGATGTAATTTTAGCTAATGCTAGTAAAGCTATTATAATTGGTTTTAATGTTAATCCCTCTAATATAACTAAAGAAATTGCTAAAGAATATAATGTTGAAATTAGACTTTATACAATTATTTATAAGATTGTTGAAGATATGGAAGCAGCAATAACTGGTATGTTAGATCCGGAATACGTCGAAAGTGAATTAGGGACTGCTGAAATAAGAAAAATATTTAAATTTTCTAAAGTTGGTAATATTGCGGGTTGTTATGTAACAAGTGGAGTCATTAAAAATAATAGTCTAGCGCGAGTTGTAAGAGATGATATTATTATTTATGAAGGTAAAATTGCTAGTGTTCAAAGAGAAAAAGATACGCAAAAAGAAGTTAAAAAAGGTTTTGAATGTGGTATTACTTTAGAAAACTTTAGTGATATTAAAGAAGGCGATATTATTATTTCTTATGAAATGGTCGAGGCTAAAAAATGAGTAAAGTAAAAATTAAAAGAATTGAAGAAGAAATGAGAAGAGCAATTAGTGAAATATTATTAAATGATGCGCGAGATAAAGTTTTAAAAACTATAACAATAACTGGTATTAGAGTTAGTAATGATTTATCTTATGCCAAAGTTTATTTTACTAGTTTAGAAGATATGGATAAACTTAAATTAGAACAAATAATGGATGATTCTTCTGCTTTTATACGTTTACAATTAGCCTCTAAAATTAATTTAAGAAATACGCCAAAATTAAAGTTTGTTTATGATGATTCAGTTGCTTATGGCCAAAATATTGATAAGATAATTTCGGAAATTCACGAAGAAAAGAATGTTAGTAATGAATGATGTTAATGGGATATTAATTGTTAATAAAGAGATTAACTATACTAGTCGTGATGTTGTAAATATTATAAGTAAAAAGTTTAAAACTAAAAAAGTAGGTCATACTGGGACTTTAGACCCAATTGCTAGTGGGGTATTAGTTATTTGTTTAGGTAGTTATACTAAATTAGTATCAAAACTTGTAAGTAATGATAAAGAATACATTGCTAATATTTTATTTGGTATAGAAACGGATACTTTAGATATAACTGGTAAAGTTTTAAAAAAAGAAAGTGTTCCTAAAATATCGTTAGAAAAAGCAAATATTGTTTTAAATTCCTTTATTGGTAAAAGTAAGCAAGAAGTACCTATATATTCAGCAATTAAAGTTAGAGGTAAACGTTTATATGAATATGCTAGAAATAATGAGTGTGTAACTTTACCAATTAGAGAAATAGAGGTTAAAGAAATTGAATTATTAGAATTAAAGGATAATTCTTTAAAATTTCGCGTAGTTGTTTCTAAAGGAACTTATATTAGAAGTTTAATTAGAGATATTTGTAAATCTTTAAATGTAATTGGTACAATGGATTATTTATGTCGCGTAAGAGATGGTAATTTTTTAATTAAAGATGCGAAATATTTAAATGATATTAGTTTAAATGATTTAAAAACTATTAAATATTTATTTAACTATCCCGAATATAACTTAAATAGTAATGAATATAAGTTAGTTTTAAATGGTAATATAATAAATATTAATTCTAATGAACCTTATTTATTCTTAAAATATAATCAAGAAATAATTGCAATATATAAAAAGTTTGAAAATGTTTATAAGCCTTACTTTAAATTGTAGGGCTTTAATTAATAAAAATAGAGGTGAAGACCTTATGGAAAAAAACATTAGAATTTATAAACAACGTGGTGATACTTGTGCTATTTCTTGTATGATGATGGTATTAGAGTATTTTGGTATTATGGAAAAAGCTAATTGGTATGATGAAAGAAGATATTACCGAATTTACCATTCAAAATATATGAGTGGTACACCATTTTCAGCTTTAGCTTTTCATTTTGCTAAAAACGGTCTTGATACGACGTTGTAT
>CAYLQC010000005.1:0-8358 GCA_964385785.1 uncultured Muribaculaceae bacterium
TATTTATTATTTAATTAATAATACTAATATTGATAAAGATGATTTATTATATATGATTAATAAACTGATAATTGAAGATTCAACAATGAGAGAAAAAACACTAGATGATATAATTAAAAATCTAAATACTACACTTAACAATAATATTTTTAAACAAAGTTTATCAGATGCTAGAAACAATTGGCTTAATATTTCTGCTGATAAAGTAATTAATAATGTTATCCAATACTTTAAATCTATGGAAAATGCCAATTTTTAATAATACAAATGACTGAAGGGATTTCAATCATTTTATCATACTATAAAAATTGATACATTAGTGCCCAGAATTAAGATTAATTATTATTTCATAAGTCAAACCCCCAACATTAGTTTTTGACATTTTGGTACACAAAAATATAAATGTTCAAAATTATTGTACCAATTGTGTACCAAATGTTTAAATTAATGTTGATTTTTTTTAATTATTTTTAATTTTGTATGAATTAATATCAATTAAAAACGATTGACTAAATGCCCTATTTCCCTGTATAATTGATGTAGTTGGCGGAAAAGCAGAGTATAGCCGATTGGCACTCCAAAACTTTAGTTGGGAGTTCGATTCTCTCATCCCCTGCCAGATGATTAATACTTCAAATTATTGGAGTTTATAATATATTTTAGGTGGTTTGCATGAAAAATACAAGTTTTATATTTCCCTATCCTATAGGAACTTATTTGGTAAAAAAGGAAAATGGAAAAGAACATCTTGACCAAGTTTATGAGTATATCATTTCTAAAAATGGAATGTTTGTAATTTTAATGCTAGATATCATTAAACAACCTAGATTAAGTACTAGAATAGATATAAATACCTTAATACAAAATTGGGAAAAGTATGATAATAATACATTGGAAAATGAGAAAACTATTGAATCAGGGCCAATAAAAAAATTAATGAAAAAAGAAAATTAATTTATTAAGAGAGGAAATACGAGTATGAAAAACAACCGTAACAGCATGAATAAAGTTAGATGTTTTAAATCAATAGAATAATTGGTTGTTTTAGTATTTGCATTTTATTTAAAAAAACTAGGACAACTTTTATCTTAGTTTTTTTAAGTGATAGATAAGTTTTGGGAGGAATAATTATGTTATTAGAGTTAGAAATTCAAGGAATGCATTGTGAAGGATGTAAAAGGGCTTTAGAACAAGCTTTAAATGATTGTCCTAATGTAATAAATGCTAAAGTTAGTTTAGAAAATAGTACTGCTTTAGTTAAAGTAAAAGAAAATACAAAAGTTAAATTATTAGAAAAAATTGTTAAAAATACGGGTTTTAAATGTTTAAGTATAAAAGAGGTTTTAAATGAAAAAGATAGTTTTAAGTATTGAGGGAATGACTTGTAGTGCTTGTTCTAATGGTTTAGAAAAGTATTTAAAGAAACAAGAAAAAATTAAAGATGCTAAGGTTAATTTAGTTTTAGCAACGGCAAGTATTGTTGCCTCAGATGATGTAACTATAGAAGAACTTAATAAATATATAAGCGAAGCTGGTTTTAAAAGTAGGGGAGTTGTTGATTTAACTAAAGAAAGTAAAAGAATTAGTAAAGTACCATTTATTATTTATGGAGTTTTAGCTATTTTCTTAATGTATATATCTATGGCGCAGATGCTACATTTACCTAGTATACCTTTTTTAGATATGATGGAATATCCAATAAATTATAGTTTATGTTTATTAATACTTTCTATACCGTTTTTAGTATTTGGTAGGGATATTTTACTTTCGGGAATTAAAAACTTAATACATAGAATGCCTAATATGGATACTTTAGTTACAATCGGCGTACTTGCAAGTTTTATATATAGTTTTTATGGAGTTATAATGGTACTAATGGGTAATGTTATGAACGTGGAAAACTTATATTTTGAATCTGTTGCTTTAGTGATTTATTTTATTAAGTTAGGAAGATTTATTGATAATGATACTCATCTTAAAACAAAAGATGCTATTAAAGGGTTAGTAACTGTTACACCGAAATATGCAAAGATTAAAACGGATGAGGGAATAAAAGAAGTTACAATTGATAATGTTAAAAAAGGCGATATTTTAATTTGTCTTGCGGGAGAAAAGTTTGCAGTTGACGGGATAGTTATTAAAGGAGTTACCCATACTGATGAGTCTTTTATAACGGGAGAAGTAAAGCCGGTTAAAAAGGGGGTAAATGATAAAGTTATAGCAGGGTCTATAAATTATGAGGGGGTAGTTTTATATAAAGCCCTTAAAATTGGTAAAGATTCTATGATATCCGAGATTGTAAATTTAGTTGTTGAAGCAACTAATAGCAAAATGAAGATTTCATTAATGGCTGATAAGATATGTAGTTATTTTGTTCCTATAATTATGGTAATTGCTTTACTTACTTTAATAATTTCTCTTGGTTTTAACGATCCTTTAAATATAAGTCTAACCCGGTTTGTTTCGGTTTTAGTTGTGGCTTGTCCTTGTAGTTTAGGTCTTGCTACACCCCTTGCGATAGTTATCGCCGAGGGTTTATGTGCTAAAAAGGGAATACTTGTTAAATCAAGTGAAGTATTAGAAGTAATCAATAAAGTAGATACTTATGTTTTTGATAAGACAGGAACTCTTACTAATGGAGATATAAGAGTTAGTGAATTTTATAATTTTAGTAAGAAAAAAGATAGTGAAGTACTAGCTATTTTAGGAAGTTTAGAAAGTTTTAGTACGCATCCGATTGCTAATAGTATTATGAAGTATTTAAAGAGTAAAAATATTAAGTATGAAAATATAGAAGGAGAAATACTAGAAGGAAAAGGAGTTAAAGGAAAAATTGATAATAATATTTATTATGTTGGTAGTAAAAAGATAGTAAATGATTTAAATATTAAAAATGATTATGTTGATAAAGAAAAAGAACTTACTTTAAAAGGTAATAGTATTGTTTATATTATTGAAAATAAAAAAATAATTGGTTTAGTAGGAGTAAAGGATACATTGAAAAAAGAATCATTTGAGTTAATTAAGGAATTAAAGAAAAGAAATGTTGATATTATAATGCTTACTGGTGATAATAAAGATACGGCGAGTATTATTGGAAATAGTTTAGGAATTGATAAGATAATTGCCGATTGTTTACCAAAAGAAAAGATAGATGTGATAAATGAGTTAAAAAATGATAAAAAAGTTGTTGCAATGGTAGGAGATGGCATAAACGATGCTCCTAGTTTAGTTAAAGCAGATGTAGGTATTTCTTTTGCTAGTGGAGTTGATATTGCAACTAATAGTGCTTCAGTAATTTTAATGAATGATAATTTACTTAATATTATACTTTTACTTAAAATAAGTAAGAAAACGCTAAGAAATATTAAACAAAATTTATTTTGGGCACTTATATATAATATTTTAATGATACCAATTGCTTGTGGACTACTAAATAAATGGAATATTGTTATAAGTCCAATGATAGCAAGTTTAGCAATGGTTCTTTCTAGTTTATTTGTTTCTTTAAATGCCCTACGTTTAAAAAGTGAGAGGTTAGGTTAAGAAAATGGTTTATTTAGATTATAGTGCATCATCTCCGGTAGAAAAAGGCGTTTTAGATATATTTTATGAAACTAATTTAAAGTATTTAGGTAATCCTAATTCACCACATAAGTTAGGAGAAAAATCTAAATTATTAATTCAAGAAAAAACTGAGCATATTTTAAAGTTATTAAAGATAAATGATGCGGAAATTGTTTATACAAGTGGGGCAACTGAAGCCAATAACTTAGCAATAAAAGGAATAGGGAAAAGATATAAAATATTTGGTAAACATATTTTGGTTAGTTCTTTAGAACATAATTCGATTATGGCAGCGGCTGCTAGTTTAGAAGAAGAGGGTTTTAATATAGAGGTAATACCAGTAAATAAAGATGGTTTAGTTAATATAAATGTTTTAAAACAAATGATAAGAAAAGATACTATTTTAGTTAGTGTTACAGCAGTAGATTCTGAATTAGGTTTAAAACAACCAATAGAAGAAATAGGAGCTTTTATAAAAAAACTACCCAACGTTATTTTTCATACTGATGCAACTCAAGCGGTAGGAAAAGTAAATATTAACTATGATAATGTTGATTTAATTACTTTTGCACCACATAAATTTTATGGTTTAAATGGCATTGGGGCTTTAGTTAAAAAGAAAAATATTCAGTTAAAACCAATTATTGATGGAGGGTTATCTACAACTGTATATAGAGCAGGAACTCCTGATTTAGCAAGTATTGTTGCTTTAGATAAGGCTTTAGAAATAGCAATTTTAAATTTAGAGGCAAGATATAATTATGTTTTAGAGTTAAAAGAAATAATTATTAATAAATTAAAAGAGTTTAAAAATATTCATATTAATAGTACAGAGGCTTCTATTCCTTATATGATTAATTTTAGTGTTAAAGGAATAAAGTCCCAAGATTTAGTAAAAAGATTAGAAGAAAAAGATATTATTGTATCTTTTAAAACGAGTTGTTGTCCTATAGATGCACCATCTAAATTAGTATATGCCTTAACTCATGATAAAAATATGGCAAAAACATCTTTAAGAGTTAGTTTAGGACATTTAACAACTAAGGAAGAAATAGATATATTTTTAAAGGAATTAATTTTAATTATAGAAGGTGATAGTTATGGAAAGTAGAGTTTTAGAAAAATATCAATTAATAGAACAATCTATTATTAAAAAATATCGTAAAGAGATTTATGCAAAGTTTGTTAAAGCAGTTAAAGATTATGAATTAATTAAAGAAAATGATAAGATAATGGTTTGTATAAGTGGGGGAAAAGATTCATTTTTAATGGCCAAATGTATACAAGAGTTAGAACGCCACGGTAATATTAAATTTAAGGCTTTATATGTGGTAATGGATCCCGGTTATAATGAATATAATAGGTCTTTAATTGAAGATAATGCTAAAGTTTTAAATGTACAAGTTGAGTTTTTTAAAAGTGATATATTTGAGGTAGTTAGTAAAGTAGGTGGTAAAAGTCCATGTTATTTATGTGCAAAAATGCGAAGAGGACATTTATATAATAAAGCAAAAGAATTAGGTTGTAATAAGATTGCTTTAGGACATCACTTTGATGATGTTATCGAAACTACTCTTTTAGCAATGTTTTATGCATCCGAGGTTAAAACAATGATGCCAAAGTTACATAGTGAAAACTATCCGGGTTTAGAACTTATAAGACCACTTTATTTAGTAAAGGAAGAGGCAATTAAGGCTTGGATGCGATATAATGATTTAACTTTTATTAATTGTGCTTGTCGTTTTACGGAAGGTTGTTCAATAATAAATGATGGAACTAGTAAAAGAAAAGAAATAAAAGAGTTAATTAGTAATTTAAGAAAAAATAATAAAGAAGTGGATCATAATATATTTAAAGCATTAGATAATATAAATATGAATTGTATTTTAGGATATACCAAAGACGGCGTAAAACATTCATTTTTAGATAGTTATGAGGAGATTTAAAATGGAGTTTATTGTAGATAAAAAAGTAACTGATTTAGGTTTAAAAATTAAAGCAGTGATTATAGAAAATATTGATAATGAAAGTTTAGAAAATGATTATTTAAGTTGGAGAGAAGAAAGGGTAAGTAAGTTAATAGATAAATATCAAGATTATGATATTAAAAGTGATTTAGTTATAGAGGGTTTTTATAAGTTACATGAAAAAGTTTTAGTACCAAGAAGAAAAAATATCCCCGCTGTAGAAAATCTAATAAAATTACTTATTAAAAGAAAAAGTTTAACTAGTATTAATAAAGTAGTAGATATTTATAATATTATTTCGATGAATTATAAGTTATGTTTAGGAGCACATGATATAGATAAGATTAAGGGTGATGTTACTTTAAAAATAACAGATGGAAGTGAGGTATTTAAACCATTAGGTAGTGAAGAAGAAAAAAAGGTTAAAAAGGGGGAATATGCTTTTGTTGATAGTGATAATGATGTTATATGTTGGTTAGATATTAGACAAGTTGATAAGACTAAAGTAACTAATAGTAGTAAAAATATTCTTTATTTTATTATAGGTAATGAAGAAACGAGTTATGAGTTATTAGAAAGTGCGGCGCAAGAAATACTTACGTTAACTACGAAATTTTGTAAAGGTCAGGGTAAGATAATATGTTAGAAATATTAGGTATGAGTTTTATTAATTTGTTTTTAGATAATGGTAAGGTTTTATATATAAATAATGAATATTTAAAAAGTTATAGAGAAGATTTAGATAAGTTTTTAGATGGTTTAGATTATATGAAAAATAAAAGTTTTGCTAAACAAGTTATGTTTAGTTCTAATAATAAAGATAATATAAATAATGGTTATCAATATATTTTAGAGCATAATAGTATTAATAAAGATAGTTTAAAAGAACTTTATAATATTTTAAGTAAAGATTTATTAAGTGAAGATTATTTAAGATATATGGGTTTATATTACCGAGAAAAACCAGTTTATATTACTAATGGAAGTAGTTTAAATAAAGAACCTTTTAAAGGTGTAGATTATACTAAGTTAGATTATTATATGGATAGTTTATTTGAGTTTATAAATGAAGATAATATAAGTAAAGATATGGATTATTTTATAAAATCACAAATTATATATTTTTATTTAATTTATTTACATCCTTATTTTGATATTAATGGAAGAACAGGAAGATTACTTGCAATGTGGTATTTATTAAATAAGGAAAGTTATCCTTATGTAGTACTAAATCGTTCAATAATTTATAATGAAAAAGAACATGAGTTAAATATTATTAAAGGTAGATTAAGAGGAGAAATTACATTATTTTTAAAAGATATGTTGATTAGAGTACAAAAAGAATTAGAAAAAGAATATGTTATTTGTAGTATACAACAGGAAAGTGATTATTTATTAACTAGAGATGATAGAGAAGTTTTAGGGTATTTATTAGGAATGAATGGTAATTTAACGATTAAAGATTTAATAGAGTTTTATAAATGTTTTAATAATATTAAAAAGGATAAAGTTTTAGAAAAAGTAATGCTTTTAATGAAAAAAGAGATAATTATAAATAAAGGATATACTAAAGGACATATTTTTAAACAATTACCTAATATGAATATTGGTTTAAATGAGGAGTTAATAAATATTGATAGAGAAAAGGTTAAATATTTAAAGTTAAATCGTTTTATATAGACTTGAAAATAGTTTTCATTTATAATATTTAAAGAAAGGAAAGTTAAAAATGAAGAAAAAAGTTATTTTAATATTAATAGTACTAGGAGTTTTTGGTTTAACAGGGTGTAGTTTTAAAGAAGAAAGTAGTGATGCTTTAAAGTTTAAAGAGGAATATGAGTCATTAAATGGAACTAGTAATTCATCAGGTTTAGAATACCGAAGTGTTACAATTAGTGAAGATAATCCTTATGTTTATAAAGATGCCGAGAAAATCGTCCAAATGATTGAAAATGGCGAAACTTTTTATTTATATGTAGGAGATAAACAATGTCCATGGTGTCGAAGTGTTATTGAAAAAAGTATTGAAGTAGCAAAAGAATATGATATTAAGACAATTTACTATGTAAATATTTGGGATGATGAACATAACGAAATATTAAGAGATGTATATAAGTTAGATAGTGATAATAATCCTTATTTAGTTAGTGAGGGGATTGATGCATATTACAAGTTATTAAGTTATTTGGATAGTGTTTTAAGTGAGTATACTTTAACTACCGAAGATGGCGAAAAAGTTGATGTTTTAGAAAAAAGGTTATACGCTCCTAACTATATTTATATAGAAAATGGTACACCAATAAAATTAGTTGAGGGAATAAGTGAGTTACAAACAAATTCTAGAGAAGAATTAACGGAAAGTATTTTAGAAGATGAAGCAAAACAGTTTGAAGAACTATTTAAAACAGAGTAGCAAGAAATTGTTACTTTTTTAATGGTAATTAATAATTTTTAACATATATTAAATTAGGTGGTTTTAAATGATAATTGAGTATTCTTCTAAAGAACTTGATTTATTAGCAAGAATTATGCGAGCTGAGGCTTTATCCGAGGGTAATTTAGGTATGTTAATGGTTGGTAATGTGGTGGTTAATAGAGCAATTGCTAATTGTTTAACTTTTAAGAATATTAGAAGTATAACTGATGCTATTTATCAAGAAAATCAGTTTTCGGGAATTAATAATTCTTTATTTCAAGCCAGTGCAACAACTTTAGAAAAAGATTTGGCAGAAAGGGTTTTAAGAGGAGAATATTATTATCCAGCAACAAATTCTTTATGGTTTTATGCCCCAGGAAGTAGTAGTTGTAAGAGTACTTGGTATGG
>CAYLQC010000005.1:8458-14515 GCA_964385785.1 uncultured Muribaculaceae bacterium
CAGAGTTATATTAAAAAAAGACTTTTAAAGTCTTAAACGTTAAAGCGAAAATAAACAATATCGCCATCTTGCATTATATAGTCTTTGCCTTCTAAATATAGTTTGCCGGCTTCTTGAACTTTTTTTTCATTTTTTAATTGTTCTAAATCATTAAATTTCATTATTTCGGCTTTAATAAAACCTCGTTCTATATCACTATGAATTAAACCGGCACATTTTTTAGCATTAGTACCTTTTTTAAAAGTCCAGGCTTTTACTTCATCTTTACCAACCGTAAAGAATGTTTCTAAACCAAGTAAGTTATAGGTTGCAAATATTAATTTATCTAAACCACTATAATTTATACCTAAATCATTTAAGAAAGATGCTTTATCACTTTCTTCTAATTCGGCGAGTTCTGATTCCATTTTAGCACACATAGTAATTACACTAGTTTTTTCTTTACTAGCATAATCTTTAACTTGATTTACATATTCGTTATTATTATTTACAACATCATCTTCAATAACATTGGCAACATAAATAAGTGGTTTTAAAGTAATAAAGTTAAATGGTTTTAATATTAATAGTTCTTCTTCATTTAAGTCTAATAAACGAAGAGCTTGGTTATTTAATAAAGATTCTTGGGCTTTTTTTAAGATTTTTACTTCTTCTAAAGTAACTTTATCTTTAGTTGTTTCAGCTTTTTTAGCGATTTTTTCAATTCTATTTTCGATTATTTCTAAATCCGCCAATATTAATTCAATGTTAATAATTTCAATATCACGGATAGGATCAACATTTCCTTCAACATGAATAATATTTTCGTCTTTAAAACATCTTACAACTTCAACTATAGCATCTACTTCTCTTATATGAGATAAGAATTTATTACCTAGGCCTTCACCTTTTGAGGCACCTTTTACAAGGCCAGCAATATCAGTAAATTCAAAAGTAGTTGGAACTAAGTTATTAGGTAAGTATAAATTTTCTAAAAATTCTAAACGTTTATCAGGAACAGTAACAACACCAACATTGGGATCAATTGTAGCAAAAGGATAGTTAGCAGCTAGAATATTTTTTTTAGTTATAGCATTAAATAGGGTTGATTTTCCAACGTTAGGAAGACCTACAATACCAGCTTTTAAAGACATAATACACCTCACTTCTATAGGGTTGGATAAGTAAGATAACCAATAGGAAGTCCTACTATATACCAAATTATTAAAATTGTCAATAATAGAGCAAGCATTGATAAAGCATAAGGTATTTGATATTTTATAGCTTTAAAAAGGCTGATAGGTTTAGGGTTTTGATTATAGGTTTCAAGTAAAGCTAGATAGATTACAAAGTAAGAAAATAATGGGGTTAGACCTAAAGTTATAGAAGAGGCGAAACTAAATATTACTTGAGTAAATTCAGGAGTTAAGCCATTACGCATGAAAATAGGAATGGTTACTCCAGAAAGTATGGACCAACTAGTTAGGGAAGAGGGTACAATAAGGGAAGATATCGCACTTATTACAAAGAGTAAGATTATTAAAGGTATACCGGTAAAAGTGGTTTTATTAATGATGTTAGCAAAAAACGTAACAACAACAGTACCAATATTAGTATATTTAACGATATTAATTAAAATAGATATAAAGAAGATTAAGACAATAGTTTGACCAATACCATCTAAGGAATGTCCTAAGGCTTCACAAAAATCTTTATTATTTTTAATAGTTTTGGCACCAATACCAAAGAAGAAACCTAAAATAATAAAACTAGTTGCTACAACAAAGACAAAACCATTACTAAAGAAAGAACTACTACTAAATAGTTTATCGATATAAAAGCCCTGACTATTATCTAAGAATTTTCCTGAGAAAGGAAGACCAGGAATAATATTATAGATAAATATTAGTAAGTAAAAGAAGATAGCAATTAAAGATAAGGCAAGACCTTTTTTTTCTTTTTTACCAATAATAAATTCTTCTTCAGGTGTAGTACTTTCTATTTCGTATTTATCTAGTTTATAAACTAAGTATTTTTCAGTTATATGAGTTATTAAGAAAGCAGACAAGATTGTAGCAACTATCATAATAAAGATAAAACCAAAGGAAGATGTAGTATAGGTTTCATCAACCATTTGAGTGGCTAAGTTACTTAAAGAAAGTAAGGAAGAGTCGATACTTGTAAATATTATATTAATACCCCTACCAAAGGTAAGACCAGCAAATGAGGCGGTGATACCTAAAGTAGGATTTCGTTTACCATATTTAAATAAAATAGCAGCTAGAGGAAGAATAATAATATAGGATAAGTCACCAATAACACCGAGTATTAAACTTGTTAAGACTAAAAAGAAAGTTACGGTATATTTTTTGGTATTTTTGGTAAGAAGAGTAAATACGACTTTTAAGAAACCACTTTTTTCCATAACACCGATACCAATTAAAATAATAAGTAAACTACTTAAAGGGGCAAAGGAAATAAAGTTACTAACTGATGTAGTAAAGATATATTTTAGACCACTTAAACTAAAAAGAGAGGTTACTTCAGCAATATAAGAGTTATATTCTAGGGATGTAGTACTAATTTTTTTAGATCCAGCTTGAATATTTAAAGAGGAAAGGATCCCACTTAAGAGAATAGTAAATCCTATTAAAATAATAATCGTCATAATAGGATGTAGAGTCATTTTTTCTTTTAATTTATTTACTTTCATTTTGTTCTCCTAAAACTTTTTTTAGTTTTCGTTCAAATTCTAAACGTTCCATCATAATTTCTCGTCCACAATTTCGACATTTTAGTTTAATGTCTAAACCCATACGAGTAATTATCCACTCATTTGTTTGACAAGCATGAGGTTTTTTCATGATTACAATACTACCTAATTTATACGGTTTCATGATGTACCTCAATTTGTTGATAAGGTATTTTTATTTTATCTTTATCGTAAGCGTTTTTAATTATTTTTAAACTATCTCTTTTTATTTGCCATTGTAGTTCACTTTTACATTCAATACTAATCATATAATTTACAGCACTATCTGCTAATGATGAAATTCCTAAGTATTTAGTATTTAAAACACCGTTTAACTTATTAATTTCATTTAAGATTTTAGTTATAGTTTTTTCAACACTTGATGTTTTATCTTCATAAGATGTAGGTATTTCAATAATAACATTGGCCTTTTTTTGACTAATATTTACAACGTTATCAATATTATGGTTAGCTATTACTAATACTTCACCATTTACTTTTTTTATTTTAGTTGTTCTTAAACCTAGTTCGATTACTTCACCGGTAAAATCGTTAATGGTTATAATATCGCCAACAACGAAATAGTTATCCATAATAATAGTTATACCACTTATAAAGTCTTTTATCATATCTTGGAAAGCTAAACCTAAAATAGCACCAGCAACTCCTAAACTAGCTACTAGGGCTTTAGTATTTACACCATATAAGTCTAAAACAAAGAAAATAGCCAGAATATAAATAGCATATTTTAAGATATTAGAAATCATTTTTACAATAGTATGACGACGTTTTTTTTCAAATTCACTTTTGCCGTAGTTTACAATTTTTTCAATTATTCTCCTGCCAAAATAGTAGGCAAGTAAAGAGATTAAGATAATTATTGCTAAACCATATACTTCTTTTTTACTTATAAAGGTTAAAATGCTTTTTAAATAATCCATCTTAATCACCTGCAATTTCTATGCCTAATATTTCAAGTATTCTTTCTAAATCTTTTTCACTATCAAAAGGAATTTCAATTTTCTTTTCTTTTATTTTTACTTTAGTACCGATTTTTTCACACATAACTTTTGCAAATATTTGATAATGAGAATTAATATCAGGTGATTTCTTTTTTAGTTGATTTTTTTTAGGTAGGTTTTCTTCAGATATCATTCTTTCTAATTCTCTAACACTTAAAGATTCAGTAATTATTTTATCAGCAAGGTTATTAATCATCTCTTCATCACTTATTTTACTTAGAGCTCTAGCATGGCCCATAGTAATACGTTTTTCTTCTACTAATTTTTTAGTGGCTTCGGGAAGTTTTAGAAGGCCTAACATATTGGTAACATAACTTCTACTTTTACCAAATTTAGTGGCAAATTCTTCTTGAGTCATATTACTAATTTTAATGATATTTTCATAGGCTTTAGCTTCATCTATAGGGTTTAAGTCTTCTCTTTCGATATTTTCAACTAAGGCAATTTCCATCATTTCTTGATCAGTTAAGTCTTTAATAATAGCGGGGATGGTTTCAAGACCAGCAATAAGGCTTGCTTTTGTTCTACGTTCACCAGCAATTAATTCATAACCTTTAATACTTTTTTTAACAATGATAGGTTGAACAATACCGTATTCTTTTATACTATTAGCAAGTTCATTTAAACTTTCTTTATTAAATGTTTTACGGGGTTGATAAGGATTACTTCTTATTTCTTTAATAGGAATTTCTTTAATATCATTTACTTTAGCATTATCAATAATATCTTTTTCAAAGTCATTAAAGTTAATTACATCATTAGAAAATAGTTGTTCTAAACCTTTTCCTAAAGCCTTTCTTTTATTCTCCATCGCGACTAATCACTTCCTTTGCTAAATTAGAGTAGGCAAGAGTTGCTCTACTAATGGGATCATATTCATTGATTGGTTTACCATGACTAGGTGCTTCAACAAGTCTTACTAAACGAGGAATAATGGTATTAAATACTTTGTTTTTAAAGTATTTTCTAACATCTTCAATTACTTCTAAACCGATATTAGTACGACCATCTAACATAGTAAGAAGTACTCCTTCGATACGAAGATTAGGATTCATATTTTTTTGAACTTGAATAATGGTACTTAGTAATAGTTTTAAACCCTCTAAGGCTAAGTATTCACATTGAACAGGTATAATAACTGAATCACTTGCTACTAAAGCATTCATAGTTGGCATTCCTAGAGATGGTTGACAATCAATAATAATATAGTCATATTTCTTTTTGATTTCTTCTAGTTTAATACTTAGTTGATCGTTTTGTCTAAATTCTTTATCTTCTAACATTTTTTTGACAAATTCAACATCAATACCTGCTAAATTTATGGTAGCAGGAATAATGGATAGGTTTTTAAATTTAGTTTTAATAATGGCATCAGTTATGTTACAGTTTCCGGTGATAACATCATAGATATCGTGTTCAAATTCATGGGGACCAAGACCTAAACCAGTTGAGGCATTACCTTGGGGATCTAAGTCAATTAAAAGAGTTTTTTTACCTTCAACACCTAAGGCAGCAGCTAGGTTAATGCTAGTAGTTGTTTTGCCAACGCCACCTTTTTGATTTACTAACGAAATAACTTTTGCCATTTTACCACCTTTTCTCATTTTATTGTCACAAAGATATTGTAACACAATAATAGATTTTTGTCTTTAGAAAATAGATGATTTTTTTTAATAGAAAAAAAGGTTGTGACACCTTTTATTTATTATCAAGTTCTTTTAAAGCACTTTCTAATTCTTCTTTAGTCATTTTGGTATAGCCTTTTATTTTATTAGCTTTAGCTAATTCTCTTAGTTTTAATAGTGATTGTTCATTTTCTTTTAGAGGTTTTAAATCTTCTTTTATTTTACCAGTTGTTACTAAAGATTCGATTTCTTCTTTAGTTAAGGTTTCTCTTTCAATTAAAGCATCACTTAAGATATAAACTAATTTTTCATTTTTCTTTAATATTTTTTTGGCATTTTCATAACAACTATCGATTATTTTACGAACTTCACGATCGATTTCTAAAGCAACTTGATCAGAATAGTTTTTAGTTTTGTTATAGTCTCTTCCTAAGAAGACACCTTCACTTTTTTGTTCATATTGCATAGGTCCTAGTTCACTCATACCATATTCAGATACCATACTACGAGCAATATTTGTGGCTTTTTTGAAGTCATCACTGGCTCCAGTAGTAATTTCGCCTAGGAATAATTCTTCGGCAGCTCTTCCGCCTAGTAAACCAGTAATGGTTGCTAGTAGTTCTTTTTCAGTCATAACCGAGATTTTTTCTTCTTTTGGTAACATCATAGTATAACCACC
>CAYLQC010000006.1:0-12503 GCA_964385785.1 uncultured Muribaculaceae bacterium
AATTTAAAACAAAATATGGTGCCGATTAACAGAGTTGGACTGTTCTCTGATGCTTACCACGCATCTGTAATACCGCTATACTAAATCGGCTTACTAAAATTTTATCATAAACATTAAAAAAAGCAACTATTTAAGTTCTATAATATCTCCATTTCTAATTATTTCTGCTTCATAATATACTTTAATTGCTTGATATAAATAGTAAGCATCCATACTACCAATAATTTCCTTGGCTCCATGCATAGCAAGTTCACTTAACCCAATATCAATCGAATCAATACTTACATGACGCAGATTAATCGTTGATAAAGTACTACCACTTGTTAAATCATTTTTAGTTACATAATATTGTATAGGTATATTTTCTTTACGACACAAACTTTTAAAAATCGCACTAGTTACACTATTAGTAGCCGAATCGATATCTTTAGAAATAACTACTCCTTTATTTAAAAAAGCTTCATTTAAAACATCACTATTTCCCGGATGATTGGGGTGTGTTGCATGCGTATTATCAGCACAAAGAATAGTAGAATCTGCTAACATATTTAAAAGATTTTCTTTTTTATTAATAATTCTATTTAATACATCCATTAAAAAAGTAGAATCTGCTCCCTCCTTAGTTAAACTACCTATTTCTTCACTATTAAAAGCACAAAAAATATTATTATCTTTATTACTAGCATCTAAAAAACCTTTTAAAGCACTATAAACACAAGTTAAATCATCAATTCTTGGTGCTAAAATCATTTCCTTATTAATACCTAAATAAGTTGGTTTAGAAGTTGCATATAAAAATAAATCATAATCACTTATTTCTTCATCTTTTTTTAAAGAAAGACTTTTACTTAAAAAATTTAAAAAAGTATTTTCTTTAGTATTTAAAGCTATAATTGGTAATAAATCTTTTTGCGGATTTAAATTTAAACATTCATTAGCTTTATCATTTTGATGGATTGCAACACTTGGTATACAAAGTAATGGTCTTTTTAAATCAATAATTTGTTTTCTTAAACCCTTTTTACTCTTAATAATCACCCGTCCCGCAATTGATAACTCTTCATCTAGCCAAGCATAATCAAGTAAGCCACCATATGGAACAACATCTAATTTTAAATAATTGCTTTCTTTTAACTCACACTCCGGTTTTATTACAAATGCTGGTGTATCAACATGTGTAACCGTAATATTAAAATTTGTTTTTCTTCCTAAAGAAAATGCAATTAAAGATGCATCAGATCTAATAACAAAATATTTTTTATCATTCTCTAAATTCCAAATACGTGCCTCATCTAACTCTAAAAAACCATTATCTATTAAAATTTTCTTTATTTCTTTAATCGTTGTAAAAGAACAAGTTCCTTTATTAATAAAAGAAAACATCTCTTGATTAAATTTTTTACTATTCATAAGTATTCACCATTTTTAGTATGAAAAAGTTTTGAGATTTTATAACTTGGAATACAATTTTATAAAGGGGGGATTTTCATGCTTGATAATAACTTCCCTCCTAATATCAACCCTACAACTTATAATTTATTAGCAGTTGCTATTGGTATTATTTTAGTAGGTGATCTAAACGCCAACGAACAAAACTCTTTAGGTAACTGGTTTTTACTTCTAGGTCAGTACTTAGCAACTAACGCCTCCCAACAACAATTAATTGAATCCCGAATTGATAATAACAATATAAATATCAATAGTAAAAAAGCTAAAAATGGTGGAAGTCCTTATACAAGTAATAGTAATAACAGTAATCAAACGCAAAGACAAGAAGTTGATTTCTTAATGGATGCTATAAACCGAATTTATGAAGAATTAGATAATATTAAAAATAGTTAATTTTTTAAATTTTCTTCCGTTTCTTTAATAATATAAATAGGTCTTTTCTTTGTCTCTAAATACGTTTTAGATAAATATTCCCCAATAATTCCTAAACAAAATAACTCAATACCCCCTACTAAAAATATAACACATACTAAAGATGGCCACCCACTAGTCGGATCTCCAAATATTAAAGTTTTTACAATAATTACAATAATCATAATAAAAGCAATCAAACAAAATAATAAACCCATAATCGCCGCTATAGTTAAAGGTGCCGTTGAAAAAGCCACAATTCCCTCAATAGCATATTTTAAAAGTCCCCAAAAAGACCATTTACTCTCCCCTGCTACTCTTTTTACATTTTCATATTCTAGCCATTTCGTATTAAAACCAACATAACTAAATAAACCCTTAGAAAAACGATTATACTCTTTTAATTCTAAAATAGCCTTAACCATATTTCTTTTCATAAGTCGGTAGTCTCTTGCTCCATCTACTAACTCAACATCACTCATTTTATTAATTAACTTATAAAAAAGTCTTGCAAAAAAACTTCTAATTGGTGGTTCTCCTTTTCTTGTTACTCTTCTTGTTGCTACACAATCATATTCGGAATATTCTAATATTTCTAACATTTTTGGTATTAAACTAGGTGGATCTTGTAAATCAGCATCCATTAAAGCTACATATTCTCCCGTTGCATAATTTAAACCCGCATACATTGCTGCTTCTTTTCCAAAATTCCTTGAAAATGCTATAAAACGCACGCGCTTATCTTTACTAGCTAAATCTTTTATTACACTTAACGTTTTATCCCTACTTCCATCATCAACAAAAATAAGTTCTAACTCTTTTTTTAAATCTTTAAAAACCTTTTTTATCTCTTCATAAAATAACGGAATTGCCTCTTCTTCATTATAACAAGAAACAATTATACTAACTTTTTCTTTCATTTTCTATTACTCCTTTTAACATAAATATTATAAAACCAATTATCGTAATTAAACTAATAACATTACCTATTCTACTTAATTTTGTTCCTTTATAAGTTACAGTAACGGTTGCATTACTTGGTACAACTATTTCAATAAAACCGTTTTCACTTTCTATATATTTAAGTACTTCTTGTGATCCATTATAATCAGCAACTATATTATATCCTAAATAATACAATCTAGGTATTTCTAAAGTTACATCACTTGTAACATCACTTAAAACAAACTCTAAATCTGGAGTATTATCCAAAGTAATTATCGTAGTACCCTCGCCACTTACTACATGAACTAAACTATCGCGGTTTTCCAAATAATCATAGTTATTTAAAGCAGATACCGGTAGATATTCTTGTTGCCAACCCATACCATACCACGATAAATTGTAATCATCAACACTAACTTCTTGATAACTTTGATTAAATAAACAAAAAGTACTAATAATAAAACAAGATATAACACTTAATATTATAAATAACTTTTGTCTTTTTAACCTCGTAAAAGCATAATAACTTAGTATTGCTAAACCAAAATCAGTCATTATTCCTAAACGCCATGGAAACTGAATAAGTTGTAAAAAACCAGGCATAATAAACCACGGAAATAAAATAGAACTTCCCCATATTCCTAAAAAAGTACAAACCAAACCCGTAATAAGTAGAAAGTCTTTAGGTTTTTCTTTTTCTTTAAAAATCTTAACTACTAAGTATATTGCCATTCCTAAAGCCACTAAATTTAAAAAGTGGTAACCGATATCTTTAGCATCTCCTATTAAAAATTGATAACTTAAACCATTTCCCCAAGTCCCCCAAGGATTAGCCATTGCATCTTTTAAAAATACCACATAATTACCTAAAAATTTATGTTCTAAAAGGGGAATAATAAAAGGCAAACAAATAAGTATTACTAAAATTGTTGCAATAACAAAATGTTTTATAAAATCTTTATTCCAAATTTTTTTAAAATTTAAAAGTAAAATTATTCCTAAAAATATTGTAATATAAATACTCATAACAAGATGAGAATTAATAATTCCTACATAACCAATTACAAAGTAAAAATAAAACTTATAATATTTCTTTTCTAATAAATAATAAACTCCCAAAAATATTAAAGGTAAAAAAACAAATAAAAAATTCTCAGCCATGGCATCTCTTACAATATAATCATATATTTTATAAGCTGAAGTCATATAAAATAACGAAGATACTAAAGATAATTTCTTGTCTTTTGTTACTGTTTTAAGTAACTTATACATAAAACTATTAGCTAAAAATACACAAATAAAATCTGTTATTTTAAAAGATGCAAAAACATTACCAGTTATATTTAAAATAAAACTTGCTAAAAAGTGTGGTAATTGCGGATAAAAAATACCCGAGCCATATCCAAAATTATGAGCAATAATTGGAAATATTTTTAAAGTTAAAATATTTTTTAAATTTAAAATATTAGCCATTCCCAAAACATTAGCTATATGATACCCTGTATCATGCCCAGCAAAATATAAATTACTTAAGAGTGGAACAATTAAATATAAAGACAGCAAAAAAATAAGAAAATAATTATAATCTATTTTACTTAAAAACTTCTTTACTTTTGCCATTAAATCCCTTCATTTCTTAAACATTGTACCATAAAAAAGAAAGAAAAGAAACTCTTTCGCGCAGTACCCGTTTCTTATCTTTCAAACCTATTATATCATTTGCTAGTTGCGAATTTTGTCGAATTTTCTGTTTTTTGCACTTTTTTTAAAAGAAAATATCTACATCCATAAGCACATTGTTTAGCAATATATTCATCTACTTTAGCAATATTATTATAATTTTTAAAATTTTTATTACCTTTTTCATTAAACCCTTTAAGCCGTAATTTCCCGTAAGCATAATCTCCTAAAATATAGTCAAATGCCTCAAAATAATCGGTAAAACACTCCCTCACTTCTTCTATTACAAAAGCCTCTTTAACATTTCTATCTAATTCATATTCTTGATTATTTAATACTATTTCCATACCTCACCTCATACTAATACCAATAACAATAATAACTAATAAAATGGTTGCTACAATACTTAAAAGTAATAATAAATCAACTGTTCCACTACCACTAGTTATAGTATTACCATATTTTTTATAATAAGAAACCGCCTCATCTAAATGACTTTTTTTATGAACATCATTTTCTTTAATTCGAAAAAAATGATAAACCTTATTATTAATATTGGTTATCTCTTCATCACTCATATTTAAAATCTCATTAGCATTAAATCCTGCTAGTTGATAAGCATCTTTATTAAGAGCCAAATCACGATATTCGGTAAAAGTAAATTTATGGCTTACATTATACATTTGATAATCTAAATAATTTCTTATACAATCATTATTCGGCGTATATAAATCATATAACTTTTTCTTTATTGGTGTTATATCTTCTTTTAAATAAAGTAATTTAGAAAACTCTAATATTTCATCATCCGTTACCTTTACTTGTTTTCTTTTTAAAGCAAACATATCTATTAAACGCTTTTGAATATCAATAAATAATGGTGTTGCTATAACTAAATTATCACCCTTATCATAAAAAGTTTGTAAATTATTTAATAAATCATTAAAATCACTTTCTTTAAAACCATACTTAGTAACAATTTCTATAAGAGTTGGAAAACTATCCATTTTATAAGCATTTATAATATCAGTTTCTCCATAAATTAAAACTAAAACTCTAATTACATTACAAAAAAACGAATTAAAATCTTCCCCATCTTTATACTCTTTTGAACGTAGAAAAACCCGAAAACCGTAATTTAAAGCCACATTTCCAAAAACGTTATCCATAATACTTCACCACCAAGATTATATCATAAAACTTAGGAAAGCGGAATATTTAAAATACTACTTTGCCTTTCCATTACTCCACCATAATAATCGGGAACCGACCCTTTAATAATCTTTGAAGAAACTAAAATACTATAAGAATTAGTCTGCGTTTTATTTGAAGATGGAATTATAAATTCGTTGGTAATCTGGATGTCAATATATATCGATATAAGAACATTATTAATTCCATAATCAGTTAAATTAATTCGTACATTACTTGCTACATAATTTAAATACTTAATACTTACCGGTATTTTAGGTCCTAAAGAAGCTAAATAAGGATAATTATTACCTATCGGAATAGATAAAATAAGGGCATTATTTTTAACACTTAAATACTCATCATAATAACTAAGTATTTGTTTTAAATCATCATTATCTTGTAAAGCATTTTGTAAATAAACTGTTAATGCTGATAAGGCCGTGTAAATAGTTTCTAAATCAAAATCAACACTTATAATTTCTCCTTCCTTATTTTTACTTAAACTAATTGCATTTAGTAAATCAAGTTCTTGATATAAATCTTTAACTCGGTAATTAGTTAAAATAGTTTCATTTAATTTATTAATACTTGCATTAGTAATACTAAATATATTCGGCGTAACTTTTTGATTAAATTTAATAAGAAAAAAAATTGTTAAAAAAACAATTAAAAAGATAGTTATAATAATACTAGTTGATAACTTAATTTTCATATTAAATAATATGATTTAAAAAGAAAAATAATCTTAAAATAAATTAAGATTAAATATCTGATTAACTAAGAAAACTATTCCTACAATTAAAGCTACTACGATAATAAATATTAAAATTCTTATTAATATTTTATTTGATTTAACATCTTCTTTTAAATCATTAAAATCATCAAAATCACTTTTGGTAAAAGTTAAGGAATTAGTATAAAAAGTCTTATCTATTTCTTTTTTAGGTTCTTCTTTTTCTTTATTAACATCTTCTTTTTTAACTTCTTTTTCTAAATCATCCTTCATACCCTCTAAAACTACTGTATTATCACTACCCTTTAAATCTGTTAAAATATCTAAAGGATTAACTTGGGTTTCTTCTTTTTCATTAATAGCACTAATTAAATCCATCAAATCATCTTCATTATCTTTAGAAGACTCTTCTTCTGTTTCTAAACCTTTTAAAATATCATATTGGGTATCATGAACTTTTTTAAGGCGATCTTTTTCATAATCTACTACTTGATTTTGTTTAGCTTTTTCTAATAAAGCATTAATATCATATTCTTTTGTCTCTTCTTTTTTTGGTACAACCTGCTCCTCTTCTTCGTAATCTTCTAAAATCGGAGTATGTCTTTTTTTCGGATATTTCGTTTCTAATATTTCTTTAATCTTATCAATATCCACATTTGAATCACTATCACCAATAACCTTAGCATTACTAGCTAAATTAACATTTTTTAAATCATCTTGATACATTTCTTCATAAAGATTTTGATTTCGTTTAGCCCGAGAGCCAATTTTAGGAGTTTCATCTTCATAATACTTAGACATGCGCGAATCCATAAAGTATCACCTACTCTTCTTTAGTACATAATACCACATATTTTACATTTTTAAAACCATATTAATTGATTTTTTACAAGTTTATTCGTATAATCCTTATAGGAGGTATTTATATGAAACAATTAAAAGTAGATACTAATAAATGTATTGGTTGTGGTGCATGTGTTGCTATTGATAATGAACATTTCGAATTTAATGATGAAGGAAAATCTTCGGTTAAAAGCCAAGAAAACATTGATACTATCGAAGTAGATAATGCCATTGACTCATGTCCAACTGGTGCTATTAGTAAAAGTGACGCTGAAAATAATGAAGAAGAATGTCCTCAAATAAATTGTGAAGCTCAACCAGCTATTTAGTTTTTAAACTATATAGCTTTTTTACTTCTTTTAAACTAAGAGTTCGATATTCTCCGGGTTTTAAATTACCCAAACTTAAGAAAGCATAGCTTTCTCTTTTTAATTTAAGAACATCATATCCAAAATAAGCAAATATTTTTTTAATAATATGATTACGTCCCTCAACAATGGTTATTTCAATTATTTGATTTTCTAAAGTTGTCTTTTTAACCTTTAAATGAGTTGGTATAACTAATCTATCATCTATTACTATACCTTTTTTTAATTCCATAAATTCTTTAGGGGCTAAATTACCCTCTATTTTTACAATATAAGTTTTTTCAACATTATTTTTAGGATGCATTAAAATATTGGCTAGATCCCCATCATTAGTTAAAAGTATTAAACCCGATGTATCATAATCAAGTCTACCGATTGGATAAATTCGCTCTTCCGTATCGATTAAAGAAACCACCGTTTTTCGATTTTTATCATCACTTACACTACTAATAACTCCTCGTGGTTTATATAATAAATAATATACTTTTTTTAAATTATTATTTAATAATACACCATTAACTTCAATCTTGGCATTACTATCTACTTTCGTTCCTAATTTAGTTTCAACTACACCATTTACTTTAACTTTACCATTAACTATTAAATCTTCAGCTTTTCTTCTTGATGTTACTCCACTTTGGGAAATTACTTTTTGCAAACGTTCCATTTCTTACTCCTTTAAAAGATAGGTTATAGCACCCTCTACTCCTAATTTACCATAAGCATAAGTAAGTCCTCCTTGTTGATAAGCAATAAAAGGCTCTCTTAACGGTCCATCACAAGATAATTCAATACTACTTCCTTCAGTAAATGAACCACTTGCCATAATTATTTGGTCTTCATACCCCGGCATATCCCCCGGAATTGGGGCAAATGTTGAATTAACCGGTGAATAAAGTTGAATACCTTGACAATACTTAATTAAATCTTCTTTATTATTAAAAATAATATTTTGGACGATATCGGCACGTTTTTCTTGATAACTAGGTTCAACATCGTATCCTAACCGTTCAAGCATTTTACTTGTAAATACCGCGGTTTTTAAAGCACTAGCAACTACACTAGGTGCTAAAAAAATTCCTTGTAAAAAACTTTTATTTATTCCTAAAGTAGGCCCTACATCGCATCCCTCACCTGGTAAGGTTAGTCTTTCGCCACATAACTTTATTAAATCTTTTCTTCCTACAATATATCCCCCATTCGGAGCTATTCCTCCTCCTAAGTTTTTAATTAAAGAACCTACCACAATATCAGCTCCAACCTGGGTTGGCTCTTTAGTACTAACAAACTCACAATAACAATTATCAACCATTATAATAGTTTTAGGACTTATTTTTTTAATTAATTTAATAACTTTTTCAACCTTCTCAATACTTAAACTTTTTCTTCTTGAATAACCTTTACTTCTTTGAATTTCAATAACTTTAACTTTATTATTTTTTAAATAATTTGTTATTTTCTCATAATCAAAATCATTATCTACTAAATCTATTTGATCGTATTTAACCCCAAAAGAAATTAAAGAACTAGCATTTTTTCTAATACCAATTACTTCATGTAAAGTATCATATGGTAAACCACTTATCGATAATAATAAATCATTTGGTCTTAATAATGCAAATAAAGTTGTTGATAAAGCATGAGATCCACTTACCATTTGCGTTCTTACTAAAGCACTCTCTGCTTTAAAAATACTAGCAAATATCTTCTCAATTCCAACACGTCCTATATCGTTATACCCATAACCGCTACTGCCTGCAAAAAAATCTTCACTTACCTTGGCTTCATGAAAAGCACTTAAGACCTTTAAAGAATTAACTTCACTTATTTTATCAATTTCTTGATAAATTGGTTTTAATTCTTCTTCACATTCATTTCCTAACTTGATTATTTTAGGATCGATATTCATCATCTTTTACCTCCATCTACTCTAATTACCGTGGAATTTATGTAACTTGACTCTTCACTTGCTAAAAAATAAGCAACGCTAGCTATTTCACCCACATTTCCAAACCTTTTTAATAAACATTTTTCTTTTTCTTCTTCTAAGTAATTAGGATTCATAACTCTAACACTTTCCGTATCTACCCAACCAGGAGCAATCGCATTAACTAAAATATAAGGGGCAAACTCTAAAGCAAAGTTTCTCGTTAAGGATATTACTCCCGATTTTGATGCATCATAGTCCATGGAATATGGCTCATTAGTATCAAGGGCATTAGTAGAAGATATATTAATAATTCTTCCCTTTTTTTGTTTTAACATTTCCCTCCCTACATATTTACAAGTTAAAAAAGTCCCTACTAAATTAGTATCTAAAACTTTCCTAAATTCTTCGGCAGTTTTATCTTGAAAATAATTATCTTGACATATCGCTGCATTATTAACTAAACAATCTATTCTACCAAAACAGTTAATAACTTCCTTAACCATTTTTATAACGCTTTCTTCTTTTGCTACATCAGCCCTAATTGTAAGAGCTTTAACTTTATAAGTATTTTCGATATCATTTTTTAATTTTAAAGCTTTTTCTTCACTATTTAAATAATTAATAACCACATCATAACCGTTCCTAGCAAACTCTTTTACTATCGCCGCTCCTATTCCTTTAGCAGCACCCGTAACTAAAACTACTTTTCTATTCACTTTTCATTACTCTCACTTCTTTTTAGATATTGTAACATAAAATATAGTTTTTTTTAACTAAATTTCTATGCTATAATACTAAAAGAAAGAAGAATTTATATGTCCAAAATAATAATATCCCATATTGCTGATATCGACGGTTTAGGTTCTGTAATACTTGCTAAAAAATATTTTAAAAATATCGATTATGTTTTAAAAGAAGTAAAAGATCTACCTGATTTTTTTAATGAATTTGATTTTAGTAAATATGATGAAATATTTTTATGTGATTTATCTATAAGTCCAAGTACTATAGAGGTATTAAATAATCATAAAGAAATAACTTCTAAACTAAAACATTTTGATCATCATGCATCTTATAGCAAAGATATACCAAGTTATGTAAATAGTACTATTTACTTAAATAATCGTAAAACTTGTGGAACGGAACTTTTTTATAACTACTTACTAAGTTTAGATAATAAACTAAATACCCCATTTTATAAAACTTTTGTTGAAGCAACGAGAGAGCAAGATACCTGGGACTTTCAAAAAGAATGCTATAATGCTAAACTACTTGCCAGTATTCATGCTTTAATTGGTAATGAATCCTATATAAATTTAATATGTTCTCTAAATGATAAAGAAGATTTTAGCCTACCTAAAGTATATGATGACTTATACCAAGCTGACTTAGAAAAACAAAAAAATTACATTGATTATATCAATAATAATTTGTTAATAACTACTTATCAAAACTATAAAATCGGCGTTACTATTGCTGAACAATATCGCTCAATTATTGGTCATGCCGTGTGTTGCCTAAACCCTGATTTAGATTTTGTTATGATTTTAAACTATAGTAGAAATTCTGTATCTTTAAGATGTAATAAAGATAATATCGATTTAAATAAAATAGCTAATAGTTTTCATCATGATGGTGGTGGACATCAAAAAGCTGCGGGTTTTACAATCGATGCCGAATCAATTCCTAAAATTAAAGATTATCATAATAAATATTTAGAAAACTTAAAAAATAATTAAATAACCTTATTTTCTTTTAAAATACTTTTAAACTCTTCTAAATTATTAGCAACTTTAAAATAATCATAAATTGACTCATCATTAAACTTTTTATTAACAAAATCTTTTATAACTTCTAAAGTTAAATCAAAAAAATGTCCTTCATTCCAAACTATTAATAACTTATTAGCATCATTACTTCTATTTTCTTCTAAATAAGCAAAAAATTCCGAAATTGTTCCACTTCCCCCAAAAAGCACTATAATTATGTCCCCATCATAAAATAGTTGCTTTTTTAAGTCATATGTCGTATTAAACATTTTATGTTTAGCATAAGTTAAATTTTCTAAATCAGCCGCATACTTACTTGTTGTATATCCGTTTATTGGTAAACCAGACATTTTAAAAGTATCATAACATAAACCCATAATCGAAGTAGAACAAGATCCCCAATTTAACTCTACATTCGGTAAAGTAACTAAATAATCTAATAACTTTTTAGCAGAAATCTTATATTTTTCATCAATATTATTATTTGATGATGAACTTATTGTAATTTTCATTTCTTCACATCCTTTAAATATTTTAACACATTTATACGAATATTAATTCAAATAATAGTGTACTAATTAAAAAAACATGATATAATAAGTATGTAGTAAAATATAAACTACAAACTTATTTATTTCTTGGTCTTACATAATACATGATATCACTTAAATCACAATTAAGGACATAACATAACTTAGCAAGTACTTCCTTATCATATCTTGAAATTGTTCCTTTTACATATCTTTCTACTATCTGATTATGTAAGCCAGTTCTCTTAACTATTTGGGTTTGGGTTAAATTTCTTTTCTTCATAATTGCACTTATATCATAATGAATACTCCCATAGTCGCTATAAGTAATTATATACTCATCATTATCCATAATACATTCCGCCCTTCATTAACATATTAATTCTATCATTAATTCCGAATATTTAAGAGGTACATAAGAAATCAAATATTTATTCAAATATTAAAGGAAGGTGATTTATTAAAAAAACATTTCTAAATAACTTATAATGAATTAATAAAAACTTGGTCCGTTTTATATTTTTTAATTCCTTTTAAGTTATTTTTATTTAAAAAAAGAAAGGAATTTATTTATGAAAGAAAAATTAAAAAATAAGAAAATAATACCAATAATAAGTATAATATTAGTTATATTATTAGTTATAGGTATAA
>CAYLQC010000007.1:0-11068 GCA_964385785.1 uncultured Muribaculaceae bacterium
ATTCGGCTAGTTTTTAATTTACTTTGTTCTAATATTTCTAAACCTTCTTGATCAAATAACTTTAAGATATTTTGATTATTATCACTTTTTAAAAAAGTCATAAATTTTTCTTTATCTAAATTATTTATTATAGCGTATTTATCCATTTTCACCTCAAATTAATTCATATAACCTAAAAGGTATAATTCATAAGAAATCATATCATAAGTTTTATCCATATTAACAAAATCTTTATTTTTTTTATAAGTATGTAATTCTTCCCACATTTTATAAAGATGTTGGTAATTTTTATTCATATTATCTAATTCATTAGGATTAGCATTAAGTAATTTTTGATAGTAGTCTTTCATGGAATTAATTATATAAGTATTAATTGTTTCATAATCCTTAGTACCTATTTTAATAATATATTTAGGACTATATTCCCTTATGAAAGGTTTTAAAAAGTCATTATTAAGTATATTAATATTAGCTTTAATTGTACCTAATTCTTTTCCTTCTTCCGTAATGCGATAAGTTTTATACATAGTATCATCATACATAAGCAACACCCTTTATATTTTATCATTTAGAGTTATTATTGTCTATAAGCTATTTCACCAATTAAGTAACCATCTTGATAAGATTTAATATTTACTTGATAGAAATTATTATGAATTAAAGGTTTTAAAATTTTAACTTTTAAGTAATTAGAAGTAGTACCAGTACTTATATTATCTTTTACTTGTTCAATTAAAACTTCTAAAGTGGTATTAAGATGTTTTAAATAATAGTTTTTTTCTAAAGTTTTACTTAATTCGTTTAGTTTATGACTTCTTAATTTTTTAGTTACATCATCAACTTGCATAGGCATTCTACTAGATGCGGTGCCTTCTTTTTTAGAATAGGGAAAAACATGAATTTTAGAAAAGTTTAAATCTTCACAAGTTTTTAAGGTTTCTAAGAAAAGTTTATCAGTTTCATAAGGATGACCTACGATAACATCAGTTGTAATACTTACATCTTCTTTAGTATTTCTTAATTCATTTATTTTTTTAGTAAAGTAAGCAATATCATATTTACGATTCATTTTTTTAAGTATTTCATTACTACCGCTTTGCAAAGGAACATGGAAATGATTAACAACTTTAGGGTTATTTTTTATTTCATTTAATAGTTCATCATTTAATTCGGTGACTTCAATAGAAGAAATACGGATGCGTTTTAAATCGGGAAATTTACTAATTTCGTGAATTACATCTTTTAAATACTTATCATGATCCTGATATGAACCAGTATGAATACCAGTTAAGACTATTTCTTTAGCACCGTTTTTTACTAAGGTTTTAACTTCTTCTAAAGTTTTATTAAAGTCTTTATTACGAACATTTTTGCGAACATAAGGAATAATACAGTAACTACAATAGTTATTACAACCATCTTGAATTTTTAAGAAAGCTCTAGTATGAGTGGTAAATTTGTCGACTTGCATATTTTCAAAAGGTAAGTTTAAATCGTTATAAAACTTAGTAATGGGTTTTTTAGTTTTTAAGTATTCTTTAATAAGTTCAGGTATTTTACTTTTATCTTTATTGCCAATTAAAATATCGATACCTAAATCTTGATAGGTATCTTTTAGAAATTCACTACTACAACCACAAACTACGAGAATTTTATTTAAATTATGGGCATGACGAGCCATTTTTAAAGATTTATGATCTGCGGTATTAGTAACAGAACAAGTATTAATGATAATAATATCAGCAAGGCTTTCATCTTCCGTAGATAAAAAGCCCGATGTAGTTAAGTTTTCTTTGATAACTTCACTTTCATAAAGATTTACTTTACAACCAAGAGTAATAATTTTAAAATGCATAATAGACTCCTTATTTTAAAGATTCATTAAAAGCTTTAAGATTTTTTAAGAATTCTTCTTCTTTTTGATAAGCACTTGGTTTTTCGACTTCTTCTAAAGATTTATCAACGTGAATTTTTTTAACACTTAAATTATCTTCAAATATTTTTTCTTCTTCATAAGATAAAGGATTATCATTTTTTCTTTTTAGTAATTCATCATAACTAATAATGGCTTTTTCTTCTTGTTCTTCTTCATATTGACTACAGTTATTTTGAATAGCATCAGTTTTAACTCCGATATTATCAATTACTTCTTGAATGTCTAGTTCATCATTATTTTTTGGTTCTTCTGGTTGTGTTTCTTCATCGGATGTTTTAATGATATAGATTAAAGAAACAACTAAAATAAGCAAGACTAAAACCGCAATATATAGAAATATATCAATATGATTTAAACTTTTTAAGAATTTAAATAAATCTTGCCATATACCCATAAACATCCTTCTTTCTTCTTTATTTTACCACAAATTTATTTAATTTACCACTATTCTAAGATGTAAGGATCTTTTTCAGTACCAGTACCAGTTACAGTTACTTTTTTATGAAGATTAATTACTGGTTTGGCTCCTCTAAAGTAAGAACCGATACTATCGCTTTCTAATAAACCTTTAGAACTAATAGTAAAGTAAGTTATGGAATTATTTTGATAAATACTAGGAGTTAAGGTCCACCAAGAGGTTAGTTCATCCGGGGTATAAAGATAAAAACTTTCATTTTCACTATTTGGGCTTGCTCCAGCAAAGACCGCTTCATCTGCAGTAAGTAAGCCAATTCTTGAATTTACTTCAGTACCTTGACAATTAAAGGTTGGAGCGTAATCGGTAAGTAATCTAGTATTACCTAAATAATATTTTTTATCAGAATCTAAAGTGGCGATAGAATCATCTAAGCAATAAGTAGAAGATGCTAAGTACGTTTCATAACCACGTAATGATTCTTCATACCAATCATTTAAGAAAGAATAAATTTCGGTTTCTTCATAAGTTGTAAAGACATCATTACTATCATAAAAAGAAGTCATTGTATCGATATAATCATTTAAAATTAAACGAATACTACCATCACTATTAATTCTTACAATACGCCATACTAAATTAGCAAAATTAACATAGTTATTTAAGACATTACCCCGGAAGTAATAAATGGTTTCTTCTTCATCAGTATAAGCAATTAAACCTTCATTATCTAAGGCAACATCAGTACCAATATTAGTTTTGGTTGTATAATTAATCGTATTTTGTTTTAAAATGGTATCAGCAAAATATTCTAAAGTATCACTATATTTACCAATATCAATACTTGCTTTAAAAATACTAGCGTTATTAATAGTTAAAGTATAGTTATGAGTTTCGCCGGGGGATATTTCAATAGATGATGCAATAGTATTATTTTGTAAAGAGATATCTTGATTAGTTAGATTAAAGACGTTATTTTTTTCAGTTAAAGAAATATTTATATTTTCTTCATTACTTTTCATATCTTCTAAACTTATATAATAAGAAATGGTATCATTACCAGTATTAATAATTGTAAAAGAAACACTATTTTTATTAGTTATTTTATTTATTTTAAAACGATTTCCATCAGGATAATTAATAGATAAATCACTTTCAACAACGACTAGAGGGGACATAAGATCTTTATCACTTAAATAAATTAGATAAGTTATTAAGATAATAAGAGAAAAAATTAGTAAAATGCCAATAAAACGTAAAGGAAATTTATATTTTTTAGCCATTTTTAACCACCTCTTATCTTAATTAAAGTATAGCAATGTAAACTAATATTGTCAAACATAATTAGTAGTTTATTTGTAAAGAAAAACACAGTTTACACTGTGATTTGTTAATTGTTTTTTAAGAATTTTTGAAAGTTTTTAAATGCTGGATCATCTTCTAAATCAGTATCGGCAAGTTCTTCTAATAATTTCTTTTGTTTACTAGTTAATTTAGTAGGATTGATAACTTTTAAGGTAACATACATATCCCCTCTTCTAACAGAGTTAGGAACTTTAATACCTTTTCTTTTTAAACGAAGTTTATCACCACTACAAGAACCTGGTTTAATTTCTAAGATAACATGCTTATCTAAAGTGGGGATTTCTTTTTTACAACCTAGGATAGCTTCGGTTATAGTTAAAGGTAATTCTAGGTAAATATCTTCATCTTCTCTTTTAAAGTATTCATGAGGTGTTACATTAAATTCTAAATAGATATCACCATTTGCTCCACCATTTGTTCCGGCTTCTCCTTTACCACTTATTCTTAATTGGTAACCGGTATCTACTCCTTCGGGAATAGTTACTTCGATATTTTTTAAAGCATTTTTTAGTCCTGTACCATGGCAATCGTTACAAATTCTTTCATAGGTTTTACCACTTCCCCCACAATCTGGGCAGATAGTTTGAGTTTGAAAAATACCAAATAAAGATTTTTGTTCCATAACAACACTACCAGTGCCATGACATTTTGGACAAGTTTTTTCGTTAAAACCACCGGCACCATGACAAGAAGCACAGGTATCATTCATTTCTAAAGAAATAGTTTTTTTACAACCATATACAGCTTCGTTAAAAGTTAGGTTCATTCTGACTAAACGATCACGACCTTTGCGAGGACGAGCCCCACTAGTTTTTCTACCACGAGAGCCGAAATCAAAACCAAATGAGGAACCGAAAAATTCATCAAAGATACTTCCTAAATCGATATCATCAGCATTAAAGCCTTGGAAACCACCGGCACCAGAATCGAATGCCGCATGACCAAATTGATCATATTGACGACGTTTTTCGGGGTCGGATAAAATAGCATAAGCTTCCCCTATTTCTTTAAATTTTTCTTCGGCACCAGGATCTTTATTAACATCCGGGTGATATTGTTTGGCAAGTTTACGGAAAGCCCGTTTTATTTCTTCATCGGTGGCAGTTTTAGATACTCCTAAAACTTCATAGTAATCCCGTTTTTGACTAGCCATTATTTTCTCCTCCTTTGCCAGTTATAGTTATATTTTCAATTAATAATGATGGAGTATGAACTTCTAAACTATTAAGTGATGTATCATTACCAACACTTTTAACATTATTTAATAATTCAAAGATATTAGTAGCTAAGATACTAGTATCTATTCCTGCTGTAAGTTCGCCGTTTTCAACATAGTAGCCACTTGCTTGAATAGATATGATACCACTTTTAGTATCAACACCAGAGTGTAAGCCATATACTTCTGAAATAACAATACCGTTATTTAATTCTTTTAGTAAATCATTAAAAGAATTATTACCACTTACAATATATAAATTATTTACACCATCAGCATTACCAGTTGGTTTTTCTTTATTTTTTAAAGCATATTCTAAATCATTTAAAGAATTTTTAAATATACCTTTATCAACAATAGTTTTTTTAGTAGTTGGTGTACCTTCATAATCAAAATATCTTGGTACTAAACTATTTTGAGGGTCTTCTTTAATAGTTATGTTAGGACTAGCAATTTTTTCATTTAATTTATTTGTAAAGACAGAAGTTTTTTGAGCAATACTTTTACTTTGAAAACCACTAGCAAAGGTATTTAGAATATCGGTTACGACATTATTTTTTAAAATAATATTATATTTATTAGTTATAACGGGTTGTTCATTTAATTTTAATATTAAATTAGGTATTTCTTCTTCTAAATAGTTAATTAAACTATTAATATCATAATCTTTAGAATAGTAAGTATAAAAACCAGTCTTTTTTAAATCATTTAAACTTACGGAAATATTTACACCATAAGCATTTAAATAGATATCATCTTCTAAAGAAACATTAGAATTAGTAAGTTTATAAATATTATTATAGTGTTCATACATACATTCAATATTAACTATTTCTTTATATTTACTTTTTAAATCATTTAGTTTTAATAAATCAACTTTTACTTGATTATAATCAACAATTTGCGGTTTAGTTATATGAGTTTTAATATTATCGCTTGCTAAAATATTTTGTTCGTTGTTTTCTTGTAAAGATGCAATACTTTTTAGAGTAGTTACTATTTTTTTTGGATCACTAATAGAATCAGTTGCCATATTAATACTTTTACCATCAATTATACTTTTTAAGATATAAGAACTAACATTACTAGTTTGAAATAATTCTAATTTATCATTTAAAGTATTAATTTCGACTTTTTCAATATTTTTTTCATAAATTTGTAAATTTATATTTTCGCTACTTGCATATTCAATTAGTTTAGTTTGCACAATCATTACCTCCTACTAAAATAGAACCAAGTTTAACCATTGGCATACCACAGTTTACGGGAACATAACCGCTTATAGAACCACACATACCGTCCCATAAGGCTAAGTCGTTTCCTACCATTTCTACTTCATTTAAAATATCTTTAGTATTGCCTATTAAACTAGCAGATTTTACGCATTCCGCTATCTTACCATCTCTTATCATATAAGCAACATCAACACCGAAGTTAAAGTCCCCAGTTTCAGGATCGACACACCCACCACCTAGTTCTTTAGCATATAAACCAAGTTTAATATCTTTTAGCATATCTTCGAAAGTATCATTACCGGGACTAAGGTAGGTATTATTCATTCTAGATGTTGGAGCGTAAAGATAACTTTCTCTTCTTCCTGAACCACTTAAAGTTAAATTCATACGACGATTATTAATTTCATCAATTAAGTAATTAGTTAAGATACCATTTTCAATTAAAACATTTTTCTTTGTTTTATTGCCTTCATCATCAATTATAGTTGTTCCCCATTCATTAGGAATTGTACCATCATCGATAATAGTTACTTTATTTGTGGCAACTTTTTTATTTAGTTTATTACTTAATACAGAACGATTAGTAGCAACAGAGGTAGCTTCTAGGGCATGACCACAAGCTTCATGAAATAAAACACCACCTTTATTAGATATAATAACCGGCATTACTTTACCTAAACAAGGTTTAGCATATAATTTATCAAGACCAGTTTTAATTAAATAATCTATTTCCTTATCAAAATCTATTTCGTTTATAAAGTTAAAATTAGCAAATACGCCTTTTTTAAAGTTTACTTTAGCAACTGCATTACCATCTTCTAAACTAACAATTATGAAAATACGGGAATAGGCACGATCTTCTTTAACATATTTACCAGTATGATTAGCAATAGTTACAGTTTCTTTTTTATTTTGAAGAGTTATTTCAACTTGATTAACTAATTTACATTTATTTCTAATTTGGTTATTTATTTCATGCATTTTAGTTTTTAAATCAGTTAAAGATATACCTAAATCTAAATTCTTTTGATAATATTCTAAATCATTTAATTTAATATTAGATATTTTTGGTTCTTCATTAATATTTTTATTTAAAGTAGTTATTAAATTACTTACACTATCTTCATTAAAATTATTAGTGGCACCATAATAAACTTGCGTACCAAGAGCAAGACGAAGACCCATACCACTTACAAAACTAGTATTGACATCATCTAGGCGATTATCGACAAAACGAAGATAGTTGGTTTCTTTATCTTCAAGGTAAACCTCACCAAAATCACCACCCGTTTTTAATAGGTTATTTAAGATATTTTCTATTTGTTCTTTTTCCATATGACCTCCTAATCAGAAAATAAGGCTCTAGTTACTAGAACCTTAGATTTGTTATTTTTCTTCATAATTTGCTTCTTCAACATTATCGTCTTTTTTAGAATCAGTTGAATTATTTTGGTTAGTATCTTCGGTAGTATTATTTTGATTTTCGGAAGCAGCTTGTTGGTAAGCTTTAGTTGCTAAGTTCATGGCTACCGTTTGTAAAGCATCCGTTTTAGCTTTGATATCATCAATATCGTCTTTTTCTAAAGCACTCTTTAATTCTTTGATTTTATCTTCAGCTTCCGTTTTTTCTTTACTATCTACTTTATCACCTAAGTCTTTAATGGCTTTTTCAGTTTGGAAAATTAGGGAATCAGCATTATTTTTAGCATCAACGCTTTCTTTTCGCTTTTCATCCGCTTCTTTATTAGCTTCGGCTTCTTTAACCATTTTATCAATTTCTTCATCAGTTAGGCCGGTAGAAGATTGAATTGTAATAGTTTGTTCTTTATTAGTTCCTAAATCTTTAGCCGTAACGTTTACAATACCGTTAGCATCGATATCGAATTTAACCTCAATTTGCGGAATACCACGAGGAGCTGGCGGAATATTAGTAAGTTGGAAGTTACCTAAAGTTTTATTATCTGCAGCCATTGGGCGTTCACCTTGTAAAACATGGATATCAACAGCTGGTTGGTTATCAGCAGCGGTGGAGAAAACTTGACTTTTACTTGTTGGTATTGTGGTGTTACGATCGATTAATTTAGTAAATACGCCACCTAAAGTTTCAATTCCTAAAGATAAAGGAGTAACATCAAGTAAGACTAAGTCATCAACTTCACCAGTTAAAACACCACCTTGAATAGCAGCACCCATTGCCACTACTTCATCAGGGTTAACACTCTTATTTGGTTCTTGACCTAATTCTTTTTTAACAAGATCTTGAATATATGGAATACGGGTAGAACCACCAACTAAAATAACTTGATTAATATCGCTCTTAGTTAATTTAGCATCTTTTAGAGCATTACGAACTGGCTCTAGAGTGGAATCAAATAAATCACGACATAAGTCTTCAAATTTAGCTTTAGTTAAATTGATATCTAAATGAACTGGGCCATCTTCTTTTTGGGAAATAAATGGTAAACTAATTTGGGTTTGAGTCATACCAGATAAATCTTTTTTAGCTTTTTCAGCAGCATCTTTAAGTCTTTGCATAGCCATTTTATCTTTAGATAAATCGATTCCTTCATTTTTCTTGAATTCATCAACGAAGTAATTCATGATACGTGCGGCGAAATCATCACCACCTGAATGGTTATTACCACTAGTTGATTTTACTTCGAATATACCATCACCAAGTTCTAGAATAGAGACATCGAATGTTCCACCACCTAAGTCATAAACTAAAATAGTTTGTAATTTATCTTGTTTATCTAGGCCATAAGCTAAGGCAGCAGCAGTTGGTTCATTAATAATTCTTTCAACTTCTAAACCAGCAATTTTACCAGCATCTTTAGTAGCTTGTCTTTGGGCATCATTAAAGTAAGCTGGTACCGTAATAACGGCTTTGGTAACTTTTTCACCTAAGAAACTTTCCGCATCCGTTTTTAATTTAGATAAAATCTTCGCACTTATTTCTTGAGGTGTATATTTTTTACCTTCAATTTCAACTTTTTCACTAGTTCCCATTTTTCTTTTAATAGAGGAAATAGTGTTTTTATTAGTTATAGCTTGACGTTTAGCGTTTTCACCAACTAATTCTTCACCATCACTTTTAAAAGCTACAACACTTGGGGTTGTTCTATTACCTTCACTGTTTGCAATTACAGTAGGAGTCCCTCCTTCTAGGTATGCTACACATGAATTGGTAGTACCTAAATCAATTCCAATAATTTTTGCCATTTATAATCATTCCTTTCTTTATTCACTTACTTTAACCATGGCTGGTCTTAGTAATTTATCTTTATACATATAACCTTTTTGTAAGACTTCCAAAACTTGATTTTTAGGAATATCTTTTTCTTTACTAGTTAGAACTGCTTCCATAGTATTAGGATCAAATTCTTTTTTATTACAATCAATTTCGGTTATTGAAAAATCATTTAAAATACTTAATAAATTAGTATAAATCATTTTAAAACCACTTAAGAATTTAGATAGTTCATCAGTTAAATCATTATCATCTAATTTAATTGCTCTTTCTAAGTTATCAGCAACTACAATAATTCGTTTAGCTAATTCTTCACCATCATATTTACGAATACGCGATATTTCTTCTTCGTAACGTCTTTTCATGTTTTGAGATTCCGCACTAATTCTTAAAACTTTTTCATTTAAAGAGGCATTTTCAGTTTTTAAAGCATTTAATTCTTTAGTAGTTTTAGAAGTATTTGTTTTTTTGTTTTGCGGTTTTTCAATATTTTTTATTTTTTTAATATTTTTTTGGTTTTCTTTATTTTCTGTTTCCAAATTAACAATCCTTTCTAATTATCGTTTTTTTCTAATTCTTCTTGTAAGTAACTTAACAAGCCTACAACACGGTCATACTCCATTCTTTTAGGACCAATTATGGCAATTGTTCCTTCTTTACCTTGAAGTTTATATTTACTTTTAATAATCGTAACATTAGAATCAAAATCGTTTTCTTCACCAATATATACTTTAATATTATTATCTGTTGCATTTTCTTCAATTTTGGATACTAAGTTAGGATCTTCAAATTTACTTGCCAAGCGTTTTATTTTCGTCGCATCATTATATTCGGGTTCATCAAAGATTTTAGTTTTACCACCAAAATAAACATTTTGACTTTTGGCTATAAAATCGTGGAAAGCATCAGCAAATATTTCATAGACCGTTTCATATTGTTTAATTCGTTTACTAATAATTGGTTTAATTTCAAACTCTAAACGTTTAGAAACATCTAAAATAGGTGTTCCTTCTAACATTTTATTAATTATTTCACTTACTTTGACAATTTCATTAACATTAATTTCGTTAGGAATATTAAATTGTTTGTTTTCAACAAAACCAGTGTTAGTACAAATTAAAGCAACGATTTTATTATCACTAATAGGTATAATACTTACTTGTTTTAAAGTATTTTCTTTAGAACTTTTACCTAATATAATACTAGTATAATGAGTAAGTTCACTAATAATTTCAACAGTTTTAGTAATGGAGTCATCTAAAGCAAGTTCATTGTTTTTAAATATAGTTTGAAGTTTTAAAATATCTTCACCAGTTAATTCTTTAGGTTTCATTAAATGTTCAACATAGTATTTGTAGCCGGCTTCACTGGGAACACGACCAGAAGAAATGTGATTTTTTTCAAGTAAGCCTAGGGCTTCTAACTGGGCCATTTCATTACGAATGGTAGCACTAGAACATTTAAATTTTTGACATAAAGATTTAGATCCAACTGGTTTAACAGTTTTAATATAACATTCAACAATGGCTTTCAAAAGTTTGTTTTTACGCTCGTCCACTTCCTCACCTCTTTTAGCACTTTTTTTATTAAAATGCTAGTCATATTATAATATTATGCTTAGCACTTGTCAATATATGAGTGCTAATTTTTA
>CAYLQC010000008.1:0-10959 GCA_964385785.1 uncultured Muribaculaceae bacterium
ATCCACATTTTTACTTGTGGTATTTGCTAGACTATCTATTGTAACACCCTTTAACTCACTTATAAATTTTGCTATTTCAATAATTCTTGCTGGTTCATTCTGAGTTCCTCTAAAAGGTACTGGTGTTAAATAAGGTGAATCAGTTTCTAATACTATATAATCAAGTGATATATTTTTTACTACTTCTTTTAAATTACAATTTTTAAAAGTAATAACCCCATTAATACCTAATAAAAAACCCATTTTAATATAAATATTAGCAGTTTCTAAACTACCACTAAAAGAATGTATTACACCTCTTACTTTATACTTTTTTAAACATTCGATAGTATCATTTGTTGCATCTCTTGAATGTACTACTACTGGTATGTTATATTTTTCTGCTAAACTAAGTTGTTTTAAAAATAATTCAATTTGACTATTCTTATTTTCTTTCCCATAATGATAATCTAAACCAATTTCTCCTATAGCTAATACTTTTTTATTACTTAAATTTTTTTCGATTAACAATATATCACTATCTTGATAGTTTAATGCTTCCTCTGGATGTATTCCTAAAGCCCCATATACTCCCTCTTTATCTAATAAACTTAAAACTTCTTTGTTACTTTCATTATTACAACCAGCAACAATTACCTTTTCTACTCCTAAATTCTTAGCCTTACTTAAAACTACATCTAAATTACTATAATATTCTTTAAATAAATGACAATGTGTATCCCAAAACATAATATCAAATCCTTTTATTTATTATATATTAAAAATAAAAAAAGATAAATCCTAAGAAATATCTATATTTTGGACTATTAAACTAACTATTAATTTTAATACATTAACTGCCTCTATATTTATTGGCATGTCACTGTAAATTGCTACTAACCCTAAACAATCAACCGATGTAATAACGGGATTTATAAAAAAATAACCATTTAATTCTTTATCTAAAAACTTATAAGTTTGCATCTCATTTTTAAAAATACTTTCTCGATTTTTAATAAAACTAAGTAACTTTTTATCTAATGGTAAACCAACTAAACTACTATCGATATTAGAATTAATTATTTTATCTCGATCCGTTATAATAAAATTATAATGATATACTTTATCAAAACACTCTAAAATATCTTTAATAATTAAACTATAATCTTTTAACTTAGAATACTTTTTTAAATATATTTTATCTTCTTCGACATATATTTCTAAACTTTCTCCATCTCTTATCCCTAAATTTCTTCTTATCTCTTTTGGTATAACAATTCTTCCTAACTCATCAATTCTTTTTATAACTCCTGTTGACTTCAAAAAAACTCAACTCCTTACATAATTATTGTGGATAACTATAACTTTTTTATACAAATAATATCTAATTACTAACATCATTAATAATATGTTGTAATAAAGGTACTAAATAATATAGAAAATGTTTATCTTCTTTTTTAATATTTAAAGAAATTATTATTCTTTTATTAACATATTTTAAATTAAAATTAGGATTAATATTATAAGCCTCTAAAAAAAGTTTATCCCCTTTAATCTTACTAGATATATTTTGAGGTATTTCTAAACTTATACTTCTATTTGTTTGTGTAACATTTGTAATATCTAGTTTTTTAGCTAACTTAGAAAACCATTCCTCATACATATATATTAACATACTATCCGTTACTTTACCAAATCGATCCTCTAAAACCTTTTTAGTACTTTCCAAAGTTTCTTTACTATCTATTTCATTAATCATTTGATGTATCTCAATCTTAACATCTTCATCACTTACATAATCATCATTTATATGAGTTTCAACATTTACTAAAGATGAACCATCACTTTCTTCTTCTACTACTTCTTTTCCTTGTAATTTAGCAATTTCTTCTTCCATCATTTTCATATATAAAGATAACCCAACCGCCGAGATATTCCCTGCTTGTTCACTACCAAGTAAATCTCCCGCCCCACGAATTGATAAATCCCGCATGGCAATACGATATCCACTACCTAACTCAGTAAAATCTTTAATTGTTTGTAATCTTTTCACTGCTAATTCGTTTAAAAGTTTTCCTTTATTATATAACAAATAAGCATAAGCAATTCTATTTCCTCTTCCTACTCTACCTCTTATTTGATATAACTGACTTAAACCAAAATGGTCAGCATCATATATAATTAATGTATTGGCATTAGGAATATCAATTCCCGTTTCAATTATTGTTGTACAAACTAAAATATCAAACTTCTGATTAACAAAATCTTCCATTATATTATCTAGTTCATTTTTAGTCATTTTCCCGTGCGCAAAACAGACTCTCGCCTCTGGTATAAGAATCTTTATTTTACTAGCAAAATCTTCAATATCTGCTACTTTATTATATAAAATAAATGCTTGTCCACCTCGAGATATTTCTTTATAAAGTGCATCTTTTACAACTAATTCATTTTCACTAACTACATAAGTTTGCACCGGATACCTATTCATTGGTGGTGTATCGATAATTGATAAATCTCTTAAACCACTCATTGCCATTTTTAAAGTTCTAGGAATAGGGGTAGCTGATAACGTTAAAACATTAACATCATTTTTATATTTTTTAATTTTTTCTTTATGCTTTACACCAAATCTTTGTTCCTCATCTACTACTAAAAGTCCTAAATTCTTACACTTAACATCATCACTTAAAATGCGGTGTGTACCAAATAAAATATCTACTTTGCCATTTTTTAAATCACTCAAAATTCTTTTAGTTTCTTTAGAAGTAGTAAACCTATTAAGTAAAGCAATTTCGACTGGATAATTTGCAAAACGTGCTCTTGCGGCATTATACTGTTGTTTTGCTAAAATTGTAGTTGGACATAAATATAAAACTTGGTGATTATTTAAAACGGTTTTAAATATAGCTCGCATGGCAACTTCGGTTTTACCAAACCCCACATCTCCACACAACAATCTATCCATAGGAATATCACTACGTAAATCATTTAAAACATCATCAATTGCTCTTTTTTGATCTTTTGTCTCTTCATAAGGAAACTCTAAAGCAAATAAATCTTCTAAAGGATAATCTATATATTTATCAGTTTTAGTATTATTTCTTATTGCATATAAATGCATTAATTCTTTGGAAATATCTTGAATTTTTTTCTTAGCTTGTCTTTTCTTTAAATCCCATGAAACACTTCCTAACTTATTAATCTTAGGTTTTGCTCCATCTTTATCGGTATATTTATAAATTGAGGTTATTTTTTCAACAGGTATATAAACTTTATCATTATCTAAATAATTAATCTGAATAAAATCTTTTTCTAAACCTTGCTGTTTTAAAGTAACTACTCCATTATAAATACCTATTCCGTGGGCGCGGTGAACAACATAATCTCCTACTTCTAAATTTTGTAAAGAATTAATCTTTTTTCCCATTCTTAAAGTATTACGATATTTAATATTTTCCTTATGTACTTCTTCTATATCATAAGAAGATATCACAATTAAATCTAAAAACCCAAAACCTTGATTTATCTTTTGTTTAAGTATATTAATTTGATTATTTAAAATATTACCATTTCTAACAATATGAGCCATATCAAATCTTTCTTTTATTAAACGAATTTGATTATCACTTTCTAAACAAAAAATCACCGTTTTTCCTTTATTTAAATAATCTAAAACATTTTTTTCTAATAACTCATAATCACCATGAAAATTAGGCATTTCAAAAGAACTATAACTATTATTATTAATATTACTAATCGTATCTAAATATATACACTTATCTTGTTCTAAAGAATCAATTGCAAACATGTAATCAATATTAAGAGTGTTATTTTCTTTTTTATATTCTAAAATATCTTCCTCTAACTTTTGATACCCAACCATAATTTGTTGATAATCATAATAAAATACCATTGGTTTACTTAAATAATCTAATAAAGAAGAATGATTATCTGAAACTATCTCTTTAAAAGGACTAAGCAAAAACTCTTTTATATTTTCTAAAGATAACTGAGTATTTTCATCAAAAAATCGGATATCTTCAATCGTATCCCCAAAAAACTCTATTCTTACTGGATGTTCAAAAAATGTTGGAAAAATATCAATTATAAAACCACGCACTGCATAAGTTCCCGTTGCTGTTACAATCGAATCTCTACTATACCCTAAATCTTCTAATCTATTAATAATGATATCTCGTGAAATAGTTTGCTTAACTTTTAAATCTAATTCTAAATTTTTTTGTTCATTTTTACTTGGTAAAAACTTTAAATATCCCGTTAAATTAGTTACTACTATCCATTTTCCTTTATTAATACTTTGTAAAGTTTCTAACCTTTTAATCTTTAAATCAGGTGATACTGCCTCATACCGAGAAGCTAAAAAATCATCCATTGGAAAAAGCAGTACATTATTTGTATACGTACTTAATAAATAATATAACATATTACATTCATATAAAGAATTTGTAACTACTAAAACATTATTATCACTCTTTAAAAAATAATTTAAAATATATAAAACATTTAATTCTTTTGTTAACCCTGTAATATGTCCTTCCTTTTTTAAATCAAATTTATTAAATAACCAATCCATAACTCTCCTAATTATATTTATTCATTGTTATATCTATTCCATATAGAATAAAAGAATCAATAATCTCGTTATATAAAAATCTCTTATCATATAACTCTTCTAACTCACTTTGTGAAAACTTCCCTAAAACATAGTCTTTAGTATCTTGCTTAAAATCATGAGAAATTCCAATCTTTAATCGACTAAAAGCATCTGTTCCTAAACAAGATATAATCGATTTAATTCCGTTATGACCACCACTAGAACTATTCTTTTTTAATTTATATTTTCCAAACTCCAAATCCATATCATCTTGAATTACTAAAATATTTTGAATTGAAATATTATAATAATGAATTACTTTTTGTACACTATTTCCTGATAAATTCATATAAGTAGTCGGTTTTAAAAATATTACTTTTTCTCCGTTAATCATTTCCATTCTTAAAAGTCCCGAAAACTTTTCTTGCCATTTTGTATTATCTAAATACCAATCAACTATCATAAACCCAACATTATGTCTCGTATTTTCATAACTTACTCCCGGATTTCCTAAACCAACAATTAACTTCAATTTAATCACTTCCTAAAAATATTTTGATAACTCTTATAATTTTCGATAAATAAGGGAGGACTTACCTTTAAACCACTTCTTGCTCCTTTAATACATTTTACTAAAACCATCATGGCATTTCCCTCATTCTTAGTATAAACAAATTGAACTTGTTTAGCAATAATTTGATACTTTTTACAAAAAAATAATATTTCTTCTAATCTTTCTGGTAAATGAACTAAATAAAATATTCCTTTTTCTTTTAAAGAATATTTTGCTATTTTAAATAAATCTTCTAACTTAAGAGTTATTTCATGTCTTGCTATTGCTTTAGCATCATTTTTATTAATCATTGAAGTTTGTTGATAACTAAAATAAGGCGGGTTAGCAACAACTACATCAAAATTATTTCCCGGGAAATAATTTTTTATATTGTGGATATCTGCTTCAATGATTTTTATTTGTTCTTCTTTTTTATTTAATAATACGCTTTCACAAGCCAAAGCAGCAATATAACTTTGAATTTCAAAACCAACTATCTTACTAGTAAAATACTTAGTTAAAATTAAAGGTACAACACCATTTCCTGTACACATATCTAAAACTAAATCATTTGGTTTTAACTTTGTAACAAACTCCGCAAGTAAAATTGAATCTAAAGAAAATTTAAAAAGTTCATTATCTTGCATTATTTTTAAATCGTAATCATATAAATCATTAAGCACTTTCATTTTTTAAATCAACTTCTTTAACTTCATTTTCACATTCAACTTTTATCTTTCTATTTAAAATATCAACCGAAACAACTTTTCCCTTAATAGAAGAATCACTATATATTTCTCCAACAACTGGCAAACCTTTTGATGCCTCTAAATAAGCTTGATCTTCATACGCTAAACAACAAAATAATCTTCCACAACAGCCATTAATTTTAGATGGATTTAAAGCCAAATTTTGATCTTTAGCCATATTCATTGAAACTGACTCTAAAGAATCTAAAAATGAACTACAGCATAACTCTCTACCACATGGTCCAATTCCTCCTACCATAGAAGCTTTATCTCTAGCCCCAATTTGTCTTAACTCAATTCTTGTTCGATATACTGCTGCTAACTTTCTAGTTAACTCACGAAAATCAACTCTCTCATCTGCTGTAAAAGTAAATAAAAGTACTCTTCTATCAAATGTATATGTCGACTTTAAAAAACGCATTTCTAAACCTAACTCATCAGCAAACTTCTGTGCATTTTTTAATGCTTGGTCTTCTGCTTTTAAATTACTTAAATATCTTTTATAATCTTCTTTAGTAGTTAGTCTTACTATATCTTTAATACCACCTTTAATTTTACTTAAAGAAACATCATCTATCTTAGAAACAACTTTACCGTATTGCAACCCTCTTTCCGTTTCGACAATTACACAGACATTCATATTAATTTTTAAATCATGACCATTAAAATAATAAATTTTACCTTTATCAGCAAACTTTACACCATATACATTCATTTTAACACTCCAATCTAAGGACAAAATCATCTAATAATAAACTAATATTAACATTGTATTTCAATCTATTTAACACATCACTTACAATAGTCATACGTTTAATTAACAAATCTTCCTTAAAAGTATTTAAAATACTTAAAACTTCAATATCTAATTTTCTATCTAATGCTTGCTTATAAAATTGCATAATAAATTGAAATAATTTAACAACTTCATCCCGTTCTAAATTTTCTTCTAAAACAATATTATTATAAACTATACTTAAAATCTTTTCCACTTCTATTTTTTCTAAATAAGTAATTGCTAAATTTTTTATTTTCTCATCATTAAAACTATCACTTTTTTGATAATTAGCTTTAACAATTTCACATCTACTCTTAATTGTTTCAATCACGTTTTCTCGGTTATTTGTAATTAAAAAACCAATTACTTGTTTATTAGGTTCCTCAATAAACTTTAACATAGTATTAGCAGATGATGCATTAAACTTTTCAGCATTATTAATAATATAAGTATTATAATTAGAAAGATATGGAACAGTTGCTAAAGATAACTTTAAATCTTCCATTTGTTGTTTTTTTATATTTTGACCATCTGGATAAACTATTTTTAAACCAGGAAAAATATCATTAGTAATTAAATGACATAAATTACATTTAGAACACTCATCTAAATAATCATTAGGACAATTAATAATCTTTACAAGTTCTATTATATCTTTTAAAGCCCTATCATAATCATTAGTTTCAATTAAATAAACATGGGCAAGACAATTATCCTTATAATTTTGTCCTAATTTTTTTATATTTTCATTTACAATCAATTACACCACCTACTATTTTTATCTTGTCATAAAAAATAAAACAACTATTGCCATCATTCCTGGTATTCCTAAAAAAGTAACTGTTCCTAAAGAAAAAGCATTTATAGGAATTACTATATTTAATGAATTAACAACTAAATTAAGTCCATATAACAACAAAAAAGAAAATACTAACTTTTTTACTAAAGAAACAACTACTTTTAACATATTATCACCCTAGTAAAACATATGCTAAAATACTAATTTTATTCTGAGATTTTTTTCCGGTCACTTAAAGCTTTATCTAAAGTAATAACATCAATATAATCAATATTAGCACCCATAGGAATTCCATATGAAAGTCTAGAAATTACCACATCTTTATCTTCAAATAACTTTTTAATAAATAAAGTTGTCGTTTCTCCCTCAACATTTGACTTTAAAGCCAAAATAATTTCTGGATGTTCTAACTTTTCTACTCTGGTAATTAAATTACTCAAATTTATATCTTCGTAGCCGACCCCCGAAGCCGGAGATATAAGTCCATTTAAAACATGATAAGTTCCTTTATAATTTCCAACTCTTTCAAAAGTAAAAACACTTTTATAATCTTCAATAACACATATAATATTTTTATCTCTTGAATCATCACTACAAATATCACAAATATCTTTATCAGTTAAATGTCCACATATTCGGCAAGGATGTAAAGTATTCTTAGCTACTACTAAAGAATTACTAAAATCTGCAACTTCATCGGCATTAAACTCTATTGTAGCTAAAGCTAAACGTTCCGCGTTTTTCTCCCCAATTCCCGGCAATTTTTTATAATACTCTATTATATTTTCTAAAGGCTTAGGATAAATCATTTTAGAAAAGTCCACCTAAACCTAAAGAGCCCATTTTTTCTTCTATTACTTTATCAATTTGTTTCATAGCATCATTTATCGCAATTGTTATCATATCTTCTAATATCTCTACATCATCACTAGTAATATCATGATTTAAAATTTTAATCGAAACCATTTCCTTTTTGCCATTAAAAACCACCTCAACCATTTCTGATTTACCAGTAAATAATTGTTTATCAATCTCCTCTTTCTTTTTTTGCATATCCCTTTGCATTCTTTGGGCTTGAGCCATTAAATTTTGCATATTCATAATTATTCCTCCTCAATTTCTATCTTATCTTTATCAAATACATCACCTACAATAGATGGTATTTCTTCATCTTTCTTATTTTCATTATAAATAGGTTCATCCATAATTTTATAAACATAATGTTCTTTTAAACGTTTAACATATTCCTTTTTATCATCTTCCCATTCCTTATTAGTTAAAGCAATAAACTGCATATTTTGTTTAGTGTTTTTTAAATACTCTGCAGCAATTTTATCTAATTCTAAATTAAACATCTCAGCCATACTATCTTGGGAACAAACTATAATATTTAAATCATTTGAAGCAAGCACTACATTAGAATCAATTAATACCGTTTTTAACGAATTAGTTTCTTTTAAACTATCAACAAAATCTTGCCATTTCTTTTTACATTCATTAAGTAATTTTTTATCTGCCTTAGCAAAACAATTATTAACCCTAATGCTAGTTAAATCTTTAATATATTTAATATAATCAGGACTTACATTAGTATTTACCTTATTATCATTATCTCTTTTTTCTTCATTTTTAAGTTCATTTTTATCATTTTCAATATTTAATTTATCACTTTCAACATCAGATTTTAAATTATCATCGTTTGCTATTTGTAAACATTTAATATTCATATTCTGTACTAAACTTAAAAATATTAATAAAAAAGGATCAATCGTAATATTTATTTTATTTATAATATCATTTAATTCAAATATAACTTGCTTAATTTTTAAATATAACTCATTATTACCTTTTTCTTTAAAAATTAAAGCTTCCTTAAAAAAATAATCAACTAACTTTTTAATAAATACTTTATAATCTACACCATTAGTTTTTAAATCATTAAATATTTCTTTAATTGTTTCATAATCATTACTTATAAAAGATTTAACAATTCTTTCAACCATTATATTAGAAACTGAACCATAATTATTTAAAACACTATCTAAATCTATACTATCATAACTTGTTGATAACTGATTTAAAATACTTAATGCATCTCGACATCCACCCTCAGATAAATAAGCAATCTCAGCAATTGCATCATCAGTTATTTTAATATTCTCTGCTTTCGATATTTTTTTTAAATGATCTATTAATACATCAGTATCAATCTTTTTAAAATCGTATCGTTGACACCTTGATAAAATAGTAATAGGCACACTTTCAATATTAGTTGTAGCAAAAATAAAAATAACATGACTAGGTGGTTCTTCTAAAGTTTTTAATAAAGCATTAAAGGCACTCTGCGTCATCATATGAACCTCATCAATTATATAAACCTTATATTTACTAAAAGATGGGGCAACCTTAACATTATCAATCAATTCTCGAATCTCATCAACACCATTATTAGATGCCGCATCAATCTCGATTATATCAGCGTTACTATCGGCATTTAAACAAGTGCTACATTTACCACAAGGTACACCATTTTCGGGATTTTCGCAATTAATTGTCTTGGCAAATATCTTAGCAGTACTTGTTTTTCCTGTACCTCTAGGACCAGTAAAAATATAAGCATGTGATATTTTATTGTTAATAACTGCATTTTTTAACATTTCAATCGTATACGTTTGGCCAACAACTTCTAAAAAAGATGTTGGTCGATATTTTCTATATAAAACTTTATATTGTTCTTCCATTATTTATTGAATAAAATTTCAAACTCACCTACTTTCTAAACCAGTATTACTAAACATTAATTTTTAATGTTTATCACTTAATTTTCTAATATAATAATCTAATAGAATCATCACCTTTCCTAACAATAATTATATCATAAAAATCATATAATTATCGCATATTTTTAAAAAAAGAAGATAATAATTGTTGATAAGTTTCGGTAAATTCATTTTGTTTGCAAATAGTAAACAAAGTTTTATTAAATTCATGTTTATAACTAGGCTTATCAAGTAAGTAGAACGTTTGTTTTATTCTACTTTGTTTAATTACTTCCTCGCACATTTTACATGGTTTTAAAGTAACATATAAAATACAATCACTTAAATTCCAATTTTTAAGTTTTTTACTTGCTTTATTTATTGCTAATATCTCAGCATGAGCCATTATATTTTGTTTTTCTTCACGCTTATTATAACATTTAGCAATTATCTTATTATTATATACAATTATAGCAGCAACCGGTACCTCATTATGTTTGATAGCTTTCTTACATAATTTGATCAATTCATTCCAAATATTAATTTCGTTCATCTAAACCTCCAATTAAAAAGTGCACACGAATAGAGATTGATGTGGCTGCTATCTTCCGATTCTGACCAGGTTACAATATATCCGTTGCACAAAAAAATAATATCAATTTTTCTAATAAAAAGCAATTATAATTAATGTTTCACGTGAAACATTAGCAACTATTATATGCTT
>CAYLQC010000009.1:0-10681 GCA_964385785.1 uncultured Muribaculaceae bacterium
GAAGATACTTCTTTACTAATATAACGATTGATATAAGCAAAGTAATTGGTTTTACCATTATAATGACTAACATTAGGACTTATAACAACTAGAGAATATTTAGGATTATCACTTGGAGCGTACATAACAAAAGTATTGGTAATTGTTGATACGTCTTGGATGCCATCTAAATTAGTATCAATCATGGTTTCACTAGTTCCGGTTTTGCCGGCAGGGCTTAATGTTGTATCAGCATAACCAGAACCTGTTCCGCCATTTAAAACTTGATAAAAACCAGTTTTAATTCGATTAAAGTATTCATCATTTAAATTAAAAGTACTAAGTACTTGAGGTTCATAAGTATAAATAGTATTACCACTTGCATCACGGACTTCTTGTAAAAGATTTAATTTATAACGTATACCATTATTTATGATAGTATTAATATATTGAAGTAATTCTAAAGGAGTATAGGTATCATATTGACCAATAGCTAAGTTAAGAAGTAAATCCGGACTTATTTTTGAACCTATTATGCCGGTTTGTTCGTTAGGTAAGTCAATACCAGTAAGGGTTCCTAAGCCAAAAGATGAAAAAGCATTACGAAAAGTAGAAAAAACTTCTTCGTCTACATCCATTTTTAAGTTATAGGAATATTTATAGCCGGCTAGTTTAATGGCAAGTAAGAATTGATAGTAATTAGAACTAGTTTTTAAAGCTGTTATATCATCAATATAACCTAGTTTTTTATAAGAACATTTTAGAGGTACTTGATAGAGTTTAACGCAAGAATCTAAGACTTTTTTACCAATTTCTACTAAGTTATTTTGATAATACAAAGCCATACCTGCTCCTTTTACAACACTACCAACTGTAAAAGAATTAGTAAGGGTATCGTTTTCAGTATAAATTGGAGTATCATCACTAATAATTTTAAGACCAACTAAGGCTTTAATAGCGCCATTATTAGGGTTTCCTACTAAAACATAACTACCTTGATAATATTCGGTATTAGGTAGTTTTTTGCCTTTAATAATTTGTTCTTTTAAAATATTTTCAATATTGGTTTGCATTTCTATATCAATAGATAAAATTAAATCATTTCCCCTACTACCTTCATTTAATAAAGTTAAAGAGCCATCTTCATTTAATAGATATTCGGCTTTGGTTCCTTGTAAATAGGAATCATATTCTTTTTCTAAATAACTAGTACCAACTAGATCATTTAATTCATAACCTAAATTTTGATAGTAATCAAGTTCTGATGCCGGGATACTACCAATAGAACCAAAAATACTTTTTAAGGTATTACCATAAGGATATATTCTTTTAAAAGTCATTTCATTTGTTATACCAGGAAAGTTACTTTCTAAAATTTTAGCATATTCACTTTCAGTTACATCAGTTTTAATTATTTTAGCATCATATTTATAGCCGGCGTTCATTAAATAATAGATAGTAATTGCTTTTAAATCAAATTCATTATAAATACTTAACATTTCATTAGTTATACGATCTAGTTTTAAACTTTCTAAATCATTAGTGGTGAGTTTTCTTTCGTTATATAAGTTATATTCCTGCTCCGTAATTAAGTTTTCAGCACTTTCTTTATTATCTAAAAGCCAATATTTTTTTAAATTAGTTTCGCTTAAGGAATTATTAATATCTAAAATAGCTGCCAGTTTATAAGCAATATCTACTTCTTTGGAAAAACCAATATCATTTAATTTTCGATATACAATAGTTTTAACCCCGATATTATCAACTAAAATACGACCTTGGCAATCTAAAATACGGCCTCGAGGAGATTCTAAAGACTTAATAATAATATTAGTTTTTTCTTCATATTGTTCTTCATAATAAGCGTGCGTTATAAAGACTAAGTTATAAAGAAAATAGATACTAATACTTAAAAATAAAGTTATGAAAAATAGATAAAATTTTTGCATTTAATACACCTTTTATTAGTATTTATAAAATACAGTAGTTTTATACTAAATTAAAGGTAATTATTAAAAAATAAAGAATATAATGTAAGTAGGTGATTAGTTATGTACAATATAATTTCAAGATATATGGAAAAGTTAACTAAAGAAGATGTTTTTAATTTTGCTAAGAAAAATAATATTTTGTTAAGTCCAGAAGAGTTAGATTTTACTTATCTTTTTGTTAAAAAAAATTGGCAAATAGTTATAGCCAATCCTGAATCATTAAATATAGAACGTTATAAGGATAAATTTAGTCCTGAGAATTTAAAAAAGATTGATAATTTATTTAAAGAATATAGTAAACGTTATAAGGGTTATTTATAGAACTTCCTTATTTCTTCTAAAAGATTAGGGTTAAAAGTATTAGATTTAAGCATGGCAATTTCAAATTTATAAGGAGGATATAATCTATCTAAGTAAGGTGTTTCTAAAATCTTGGGAATATTTTTAAATAAATCATAATTTACGATATTAGATAGTGTTTTAAAACCAATTGTTCCAAAACCAATGTTTTCATGACGATCTTTATGTGAGCCAAGAGGGTTTTTACTATCATTTACATGAATACAATGAATTTTTTGTATACCGATAATGTTATCAAATTCTTTAATGAAACTATCAAAATCACTCATGTCATATCCAGCGTCATTTAAGTGACATGTATCTAAACATACGCCGATATTGGAAGATTTAACATTATTTAAAATGGTTTTTAGTTCTAAAATAGTTTTACCACATTCACTACCCTTGCCGGCCATGGTTTCTAATAAAATCATGGGTGAGTCTGGGGTAATAATTAAGTTTAGGGCATCGGCGATATTTTTTAAAGCAATATCTTTTGGTATATCTAGGGAATTACCAGGATGAACAACAATATATTTAATTCCTAAAGTTTTACAACGAGTTAGTTCTTGTTTTAAAAAAGAAATACTAAAATCCCATTTAGTTTGGTCTTTATTATTAGCTAAATTAATAATATAAGGAGCGTGGCAAATAACGTTATTAATATCAATACCATTATCATTCATAAGAGTTTTAGCTTTACTGTTTAAATCTTCACTTAGAGGTTTACGTACAGTATTTTGGGGAGCCCCGGTATAAAACATAAAAGTATTAGCACCATATTCAACTGCTTGTTTAGTACTACCTAATAATTGTTCTTCATTAAAATTGACATGACAACCTAAAATCATTTTTAATACTCCTAACTATAAAATAACATAAATACTAAGAAAATAATATATAAAGCAAAAACGATTGTACCATTAATTTGGTCTTTTTTGGTACTTTTACCAGTTATACCTACAGCACTTGTTATTAAGTAGCCACCAACTAAACCACCAATATGGGCGGCGGAGTCGATACCACTCATTAGAAATCCTAAAGCTAAGTTAATAACAATTATCGGAATGATTTGGGCTTTTAAAGCATTACCTAAGTAAAGGCGATAGTGATAGCCAAAATATAGCATACTACCTAAAAGACCAAATATAGCTCCACTAGCTCCAACTGATAAATAGCTAGAGAAAACACAAGACATAAGACTTCCTGATATAGCACTAGCTAGGTAGACAACTAAGAATTTCTTTTTACCTAAGAAAGTTTCAAGTTGAGTACCAACAACATATAAGGAATACATATTAACAATTAAGTGAACTATTCCAGCATGTAAGAATGTACCAGTTAAAAGTCTAAATATTTGACCAGATTTAATACTAGTTTTAAAAACTCCTCCGAATTTATATAAAGTTAAAGAATCGATACTATTAAGGGTTCCATTACCATTTAAACAAGTAGCAATATAAGTTAGAATAAACATGATAATACATAATAACATTAAAGCATAAGTTACAACTATTTTCTTAGGGCGAAAAGTTGATTCATAGATTTTATTATTTTTTTCATTTTTCTTATTAATATCTTCGGTAACATTTAAAATAAGTTCTAAACCTTCGGTATCTTGCATTAATTTATTTTCAATACCAGGAAAATAAGCTTTTATTTTATCAGTTTCTTCTAAAGTAGCGTTTTTTAAAGAAATAGATTTAACGTTCTTACTATTTTCAATTTTAATATCGTCATTAATGTTTAAGAATATATTAAAGGTATTCATTGAAAATGAGAAAGTTTTTCTTTTTACTTGACGCATTACATCTTGAATTTTAAAAACATCAGACCAATATTGTTCTTTATTATGAATATAATTAGAGTTAATTCTTACAATTTTATATTTTGCAGTATTATTTTCTAGCCATACTTCATCTTTTACGCCATTAACAATAATGGGAGTATAATCTTCTTCCGTAATAAAGTAATGAACTAAACGCATGACTATTTCATCTTTTTTCGTTATAACAATTGGATTCATGCTGACCTCCTAATCAGTACTATTATTTTAGTATATTTAATACATTTAGTAAAGAGGTGGAGTAAATGATTTTGAAAAATTTGACAATTTATTTGGTATTTACAAGTATTTTACTCTTTATTTCTTTATTAAAGTGTTTTAAATATAAAATGATTGATAATGATTTATTATTTTTTTATATAAGTAATATTATATTAACAAGTATATTTTTATATTTTAAAAGTGATATTTTAATTAGTTTAATTATAGTATTTTTTAAAGTAATTTTTAGTTATGTTTTAATATATCATTTGAAAAACTTAATAGGTTACTACCAATTATTTAGTATACCCTATTTTTTATTATGGATTTATATATTTGCTAAAGTTTTAACTAATTTCTTCTAAAGTGTCTAAGTAATTTTTAAAATAATCGGGTAAAGGGGTTTCAAAATGCATTAATTTATTAGTAGTAGGATGGTTAAAAGTAATCGATTTAGAATGAAGAAATTGCCCTACTCCTTTTATTACTTCTTTACCATATAAAGGATCATTAAATACCGGATAACCAATATATTTCATATGTACTCTTATTTGATGAGTTCTACCCGTTTCTAAATTAAGTTTAACTAAAGTATTTTTTTGATATCTTTTAATTACTTCTAAGTTAGTTATAGCAGTTTTAGAGTTTTTACTAGTAACACACATCATTTTACGGTTTTTAGGATCTCTGCCGATTGGAGCATCGACTTTAATATGGTTATTTGGTAAAACCCCAACTAGAAGAGCAACATATTCTCTTTTTATTTCATGTTTAGCAAAATATTTAGTTAATATAGCATGGGTTTGATTATTTTTAGCAACTAACATAAGTCCTGAGGTATCTTTATCAATACGATGGACTATTCCGGGACGAAATTCATCTAAAGTACTTAAATTTTTAGTATAGTATAATAAACCATTTACTAAAGTATTTTCACTATTACCACTACCAGGATGGACTACTAAACCAGTTGGTTTATTTATTAATAAAATATCTTCATCTTCGTAAACAATATCTAAAGGGATATTTTGAGGAGTTAAGTCTAAGTTATTAAATGTTTCATTTTCAACTGTAATTATATCGCCATTTTTAACTTGATAATTAGGTTTAACTCTCTTTTTATTTACTAAAATAGCACCACCCTCAAGCATTTTAGTTATTTGAGTACGTGAATAGTTAGTTTTTAAAGAAAGAATTTTATCAATGCGATCCTTTTCATTAGTTATGTTAAACTGTTCCATCTTTTTTTTCTCCTTTTAAAATAGTTATTATTAATAGTATTACACCAATAGTAATACAAGTATCAGCGATATTAAAAATAGGAAAGTTATAGTTAAATAATGTAAATGCTAAGAAGTCTCTTACATAACCTAAGAATAAACGGTCGATTAAGTTACCAGCAAGACCTCCAAGTAAAAGACCAAAACTAATATTAGTGATTGGATCTTTTTTTATAGTAAACATAAAACGAATAATAATAAATAAAGCAATAATATTTAAAAAGATAATTAAATAAGCATGGTTTTGTAATAAACTCCAAGCAATACCATAATTATTAGTTAGAGTAATAGTAAAGAAATTTTTAATAATTATTAAGTTCTTTATATTTAAAATATTAACGATTATTTTAGAAATTTGATCGAGTAATAAAACAAGTACAGCTATTAAAAATATTTTGCGATTCATAATATCACCATAAACATTATACAAAAGTATTTAGATTTCAACAAGTATGACATCTTCGCCGATTTTTTTTATTTGATTTATATAGACATTTACTTCTTCTTTAGGAGCGAACAGCCTAAATATTCTTCTAGGTTCAATAACAAAGTATTTAATCTCACTACCAGTAATTTCAATATCAATAATTCTTCCTAGTTTTTTACCATTTATTAAACTGATAACATCTTTAGATTGTAAATCAGAAACACGCATTATATCACCTATATTATATATGTAAAAAAACTACTTTTTAGTAGTTTTAAGATTTAACTATTTCTAAAGCTTTATGCATTTTAACATCATATTTAATCATATCTAAATTGCCATAAGCATCAAGTAATTCTTCTTTGCTAATACCATAGTTATCAGCCATAGTTTGGGCATTTTCGTTTGCTTCTTCATCACTTACTTCGATATTTTCCGCTTGGGCTACATTTTCTAATAGATAACGATATTTAATTCTTTTAGTAGCATTAGGTTCCATTTGTTTATGTAAATCTTCATGGGTAGTATGAGTAAATTCACAATAATTATCAAGAGTTAAGTTTTGAGTTTTTAATTGGTCTTCAAATTGATGGATCATGCGATGAACTTCATCATCTAAGATTTCCGGATTAATTTCAATTTTCATGTTATCTGATGCTGCAGCTAAACAATCTTCAATATATTGTTCTTCGATTGTTTCATTTTTTCTTTTTTCGATTTGTTCTTTGATAACATTATTAAATTCTTCTTTAGTTTTAACATTTTCAAAACCTAAATCTAAGTAGAATTCTTCATTTAACTTTGGTAAGACGCGAGTTTTAATTTCTTTAATTGTTACATGGAATACGACATCTTTATTAGCAAGGTCTTTGGTATAATCTTTAGGAAATTTTAAGTTAAGATCAGTTTCATCATTAACTTTTAAACCAACTAAACCTTCTTCAAAACCGGGGATAAAAGTTTTAGAACCAATTTCTAAAGGATAGTTTTGGCTAGTTCCACCATCTAATGGTTTGCCATCAACTGTCCCGGTAAAATCAATAATAGCGGTATCGCCTACTTCGATTTTAGCATTATCTTCTTTTACTTTAATTTCGGCATATTTATTTTGTAAAGCTTTTATTTCTTCATCTATTTCTTCTTTAGTTACTTTAGCAACTTCTTTTTTGACTTTTAAATCTTTATATTTACCTAAAGTTACTTTCGGAGCAGTAATAAAAGTAAATTTTAAAACACATTCTTTTTCATTAATGCTTGAAACATCCACAGTTGGTTGAACAACTGGGGTTACATCAGCACTTTTTAGGGCTTTGGTGTATAATTTATCAGCAACAATATCAACGGCATCCATATATAAGGTTTCTATACCAAATTTTTTAAGATAGATATCTTTAGGAATAGCACCTTTTCGAAATCCTGCAATTTCAACATTTTTAACTTTCTTTTTAAATGCTTTATCTAAAGCTTGTTCCCATTCTTTACCCGTTACTTTTTCTTCTTTTGTTATGACATTTTCCATTTCTTCACTCCTTTAAAAAATTTATGCAACATTATTTATAGTAACCGAAAAATTACCATTAGGAGATGCTACTTCGACACTTTCTCCTTTTTTATGACCAATAATAGCTTTACCAATTGGACTTTCATTAGAGATTTTATTCTCAAATGGGTCCGCCTCTAAAGAACCAACAATTTTGTATTCTTCTTTTTCGCCATCATCATAAGTAATAGTAACTGTACTACCAACATTTACTACATTACTATTAGATTGTTTAGCAATGGTACAATGTTCTAGTTTAAATTCTAGTTCTTTAATTCTCGCTTCTAACTGAGCTTGCTCATTACGGGCAGCATCATAGTCACTATTTTCCGATAAATCTCCTAAAGCTCTCGCCTCTTTTAAAGACGCAATTACTTCTGGTCTTTTAACGGTTTTTAATTCATTTAATTCATTTTCTAATTCCATGTAACCTTCAGCGGTTAACATGATATCTTGGTTTTTTTCCATTTATTCACCTTCTAAAAATACAGTACTAAGAATACTATAAATAATTATTTTTGTCAAACATTTTCTTACGCATTATGTCATATGGCTGTAAAGTCTTATTAACTTTTAAAAATAAAAGCATTCTTGGGTGATTACAAATTGTAATGTTCTCGTTATCAATATTAGTTATTTTTTTAATTTCATAAGTAAATTCTTCAATATTAGGGCCAAAGAATTCAACAATATCACCAACTTTAAAATAGTTTCTTTGTTCTATTTTAGCAATTTTAGTTTTTTTATCATATTCTAAAACTATTCCTAAAAAGTCTTGATTAGATTCTTCATCTCGAGTTAAAAAGTATTGACTATCTTTATTAGGAAGTTTATTAATAAATTGTGGAGCACTTTCACGATTAGCAACACGATTTAAAATATCTAAGTAATATTTAGATTCCCCAATACTTAAAGTATTACTTGCAATTTTATCAATTATTTTGCGATATACATACATTAAAGTGGCAATATAATAAATTCCCCGCATTCTACCCTCAACTTTAAAAGAATTAATACCGGCATTAATTAAACTACTAATATATTCAATTAAATTTAAGTCTTTTGAACTCATAGTAAAAGGAATTTCTTCATCATCACAAGTAAAGATAAAACGACAAACTTGGGCACAACCACCCCGATTAGAATCTCTATTAGTACAATAATTAGATAATACACACCTGCCACTAAAACTAGTACACATGGCACCATGAACAAAACATTCTAGTTCTAAGTTAGTTTCTTTAACTGACTTTATATCTTCTAAACTGGCTTCTCTTGCTAAAACAATTCTACTAACTCCTAAATCTTTATAAAATTTAGCAGCTTCTTTATTTAAAACACTAGCTTGCGTAGATAAATGAACTTCTAAAGGAAGTTTTAATTCTTGCACCCTTTTAATAACGGCTATATCACTGGCAATAATGGCATCAACACCAATTTCTGCTAAAGATTTTAAGTAATCATCTAAAGTATTTAATTCTTGTTCATGAAAAATAATATTAACAGTAATATAGATTTTTTTCCCTAAAGAGTGAGCAATTTTTGTACCAACTTTAATTTCTTCTTCGGAAAAGTTTTTAGCATTAGCTCTTAAACCAAATAAATGCCCGGCACAATAAACAGCATCCGCCCCAAAATGAAAAGCAATTTTTAATTTTTCTAAGTCTCCAGCCGGAGCTAGTAATTCTACTTTGGACAAGATAAACCCTCCTTTACTTTATAAATTGTAGCATTATTTAAAAAACCGGTATCACTTGCAATATTAACTTCTTCATTATTAAGAATTTTTTTAATGGTATCTAAATCTAAATAAAGAGGGTTAATATAATTATATAAAATATTTTGATGTTTAATACTTCGGTAATCTAAATATTTTTTATTATATAAAACAGTACCATATTCATTTTCAATCGTATTAAATTCTACTTTACTTACTTTTTCTTGTAAAATAGCTTCTTTTCGTTTAGGTAAATTATAGTGTTCAGTATAATTAGTAAGTAATAGACGTCTTGAATACATCGCATCTATTAAAGTAAAATAAGGTAATATTAAAGGTTTTTTAGCTTTGTCTAAAATATTTATAATTTCTTTACCGGTAATATCGGTACTAATAAGTAAGCTATCAACATAATCTAAATAGTAATTAACACTTAAAGAATTAGTAGTATTATGGTTTTGCATATAAAAAGTTTTTAAGTTACTTTGATGTTTTTTTAAAACTTCTAGGACTCCTAAATCAGTAAAAGCAATACCTTTAATATTTTTAGGAAGATTATTTAGTAAGTTATCTAAGTAATTTATACTTTCTTTATCTAAAATACGATTTACGTAAAGATAACTATTAGGATAAGTTATATCTTTTATTTCAAAAGTTTTTAAAAAACCTACACTAAGATTAGTAATAGGAAATAAAAAAGATATATTAGATTTATTTAGTTTTAAAATATCTAAGTTAGTAACAGCAATTAAATAGTTATTTGTCATTTTTTTTACGGCTGACACTGATGCCATCTCCAATATCAATAAATTCGGTATCAAAGTCCGGATTATTTTTTAAAAATTCGATATAACTTTCGATTTTATCAACTATTCCTCGTAAGTTTTTACTATCAATGGTTTCTTTTTTACCAACATAACCATGAAATTTTAAGTTATCAGTTATAATTACGCCACCAGGTGCTAAGAAATATTTAAATTTTTCAAAGAATTTAGTATATTGACCTTTAGCAGCATCAATGAAGATTAAATCATAAGATACACCGGTTAGATTAACTTCTAAAGCATCTTGGAAGACAACATTTACTTCTTTTTCTAAACCACATTTTTTAACGTTTTTTAAACATTCCATATAACGAACTTCATCACGCTCGATAGTAGTTACTTTAACCTCTTTACTACTAGATGCCATTAAGATAGCCGAATATCCTATAGCACTACCAATTTCTAAGATATTTTTAACATGATTAGCTTTAATATATTTCATAATATAAGCAATTGAATCTTTTTCAATAATTGGAACATTCTTTTCTTTAGCATATTGTTCCATTTCTATTATACATTGTTTCATTTTAACCTACT
>CAYLQC010000010.1:0-7480 GCA_964385785.1 uncultured Muribaculaceae bacterium
TTGACAAACATATAATAAAATAATATATTATAAAAAGGACGTGAGAAAATGGAGAAAATTGTTATAAAAGGTGGAAAAACATTAAGTGGTGTAATTGAAATAAATGGTGCTAAAAATAGCGCCGTCGCCTTACTTCCTGCTGCTATATTATCTGATGAACAAACAACTATTTCCAATGTTCCAGGTATTACGGATGTCGAAGTTTTAAAAGAAATTATAAACCTTCTAAATGGTAAAATAACCGATAATAATGGGACAATTAAAATAGATAGTACGAAAATTATAAATAAAACTATTCCTCAAGATTTATCAACTAAACTGCGGGCATCTTACTATTTTATGGGTTCCCTTTTAGCTAAATTTAAACATGTTGAAATTTACTTTCCGGGCGGTTGCAACTTTGGGGAAAGACAAATAGATTATCATTTAAATGGTTTTAAATCTTTAGGGGCTACAGTTACTTTGGATAACGATAAATTTATAATTGATGCTCCCTCTTTACATGGTGCTACTATTAATTTAGAATTTCCAAGTTGTGGAGCAACTATTAATATTATGCTTGCTGCTACTAAAGCTCAAGGCAAAACCATTATTCATAACGCTGCTAAAGAACCGGAAATTTGTAATGTTGCCAAACTTCTAATCAATATGGGAGCAGATATAAACGGTGCCGGAACAGATACTATAACTATAAATGGTGTTGATTACTTACACAGCGCCGAAATAAACGTTATCCCCGATCGTATCGAAACAGGTACTTATCTAATAGCGGGGGCTTTATTAGGAGATAACTTAACCATTAAAAATATTGTCCCCGACCATATAAATGCCCTACTTTCTACTATGCAAAAAATGGGTATAACTTATGAATTAAAAGCAAATGAAATAACGATTAGTAAAGCTAAAATCCTAAAAGCCGTTGATATTAAAACCGAAGTATTTCCTGGTTTTCCAACCGACCTAGCCCAACCTATTTGTGTTTTACTATCCCATGCCCAAGGTACAAGTCATATCGAAGAAACTATTTATAAACAACGTATGGGTCATGTTAAATACTTACAAAAACTCGGCGCTGATATTACAGTTAAAGATAATATCGAAACCATTAAAGGACCTAAAGAATTTATTGGTACTGATGTTCAAGCAAGTGACCTAAGAGCAGGTGCTACCCTTTTTTTAGCAGCCTTAACAGCCAAAGGTACCACATCTATAACCAACATTGAATACATTTTAAGAGGTTATGATAAATTTGTAAGTAAATTATCAAATGTTGGTGCTAATATTAAAATTGAAGAAATAAAATAGTAGTATATCTACTTTTTTTAATGGGGGAAAAATGAAATATAAAATTTTTTTAATTATTTTAATTGGTACTATCTTAACTATTCTTATTTATAATAAAGAAACTCCATCTAAACAAAAAGTTCTTGCCTTAGGAGATGGTATTTCTACTGGTATGATGCTTTATCACCTTGAAAGTTATAATTATAATGATTATTTAGTTGAATACCTACGTGATACAAATAACTTAGATACCTACTTTAAAACATTTAATGAATCAAACGAAACAACTACCTCTTTACTAAATAAAATAAATAATAATATTAAAAGTTTAGAAAACAATACTAGATTAAAACAAGCCATTAAAAATGCTAGTATTATAACTATTTCTTTAGGTATGGATGAATTAAATAACTATGCTTTAAATAATACCCTAACTACTCCTAAAATAAATGAATTTTTAAATCAATATAACGAAATTCTAAAAAACTTAAGAAACTTAAATAAAAACCCTATCTATCTAATAAGTCTTTATCCTAGTAACTATATATCTCTTGCTAAAATAACTAAAATAAACGAAAAACTAAATAACTTAGCAAATACTTATAATATTACTTATATTGATATAACTGATATTACTAACAACCAAAGTTTTTTTATAACTAAAAACAATTACTATCTAAATTATAAAGGTCAAAAATATATCTTTGCCAAAATAAAACAAGCTATTATCGATATTGAAATTATTTAAAGTTGCATAAACCCGAATTTATGATATAATACATAAGACAAAGAAATTACTATACCTAAAATTTAGGTATGGCGAAAGGAGCGAAATATGAAAGCTAATTTACACCCTACAATGAAAGAAACAACCATCAAATGTGCTTGTGGTGCTTCTTTTAAAACTTTATCTACTAAAGAAAATATTGAAGTTGAAATTTGCAGTGAATGTCACCCTTTTTATACTGGTAAACAAGGTAGTGCTAAAAGGGCTGGAAACATTGAAAAGTTCAACCGTAAATATGGCTTAAATGAAAAAAATAAAGCTGCTTAAGCAGCTTTTTATGGCTTTTAGAATGTGAGATAAAATGGAAAAAACAATAAAAGAAATCGCTAGTATTACCAATAAAAATCGCCTAGCAATTATATTAGATATTTTAAAATGTCACTTAAAATATAAATCTACATATGATGATTATTTAAAATTTCAATTTTATAAAAAAGATGCTTTTGAAAGAAATACTTTTCTAACTCAAAAGAAAAATGACGAATTAATAAAAAAATACAATAACCCTAAATTTACAAAAAACTTAAATACCTCTTGGGAATTTAATATGTATTTTGATAAATTTTTACTCCAAGACTATTTAATACTTAATAAAAGAAATAAAAAAGAATTTATTAAATTCTGTACTAAATATAAAAAAATCCTTGCTAAATCTAAAAATAAACAACTAGGTCATATTGATATGACTAATCAAAATGTTGAAACCCTATATAATGAATTAAAAAAATTCGACCGTTTAGTAATCGAAAATGAATTAGAAAACCCTCATTTAAAAAAACTAATTAATGATTACTTTTTCTTAAAAACAATTACTATTTCGGGTAGTATAATTGCTGCTAATTTAGAAAAAGGTACTTTAAAAAATATCTCTATTGCTCCTATTGATATTGAAAATGGTACTCTTTTAGGACCTTTTCTAGATAATAATAACAAGGAAGAGGATATTGATTATCAAAAAATTAAAATACCTTATTGGGAAAAAATAAAAAAACTTTGTGAAGATGCTAGTTTAGAAATACCCGAAGTTGGTTATATCGAATGGACTATTTCTTTAGGACCTACCTCTCCTACTTTGGTAAGTGCCTCATCCACTCCTGATTATCAAAAATATCAAACCTCTCCCATTCGTAATAAAAATGTTGGACTAATTCCTATAATAAAACAAAGAGAAGAAAGGAAGTTTTAATATGAAACTATATATCGGCTCCGACCACCGCGGAGTAGAACTAAAAAATCAAATAATCAAAACTTTAAAAAGTGATGGCTTTGTAATTATTGATACTACTTTACCTAATACTCCAGAAGATGATTACCCTGATTTTGCTTTTGAAGTTGGTAATAATGTTGTAAATAATGAAAACTCTTTAGGTATTTTAATCTGTGGTAATGGTATTGGTATAAGTATTGCTGCTAATAAAGTAAAAGGTATACGTTGTGCTAGAGTTTTAAATGAAGATGATGCCTTTAAAAGTAAAAATCATAATGGTGCTAATATAATAGCTCTTAAATCAGATGAAACCTTAGAAAACGCTATGAACATTATAAACGTTTTTATAAGTACTAAACCGGCTAGTGAAGAACGCCATTTAAAAAGAATAAATAAAATCATAAATTATGAAAGTCGGTAATATAATGAACTATAAGTTATTTATTTATGCTTTTAATATCATGCTTTGTATTTTTGCTACTAGTGCTATTAACTTTGAAGTAATAATCAAAAAAAATAAAGTCACCGAAACTCGTATCCTTGCTTTTATCCTTGCTTTAATTTTATCTTATCTTTTATCTAACTTTATCTTTGATATTTTAGAAATCAGTAAAATATTATAAGGAGCGTTCATGAAAAATAAAATTCTTATTATCTTAATACCAATTTTAAGTTTAATATTATTTATAGTGGTAAGTTTTAAAAAAGAAAACGACCACTCTTTTTTTACTCCTGAAGAAACTATTAAAATCAAAAATGAAGATAATACTATTGAAGAATTAAAACTTGAAGAATATTTAGTAGGTGTCTTAGCAGCTGAAATGCCCGCCTCTTTCCCCGAAGAAGCTTTAAAAGCCCAAGCCGTCGCCTCTAGAACTTATGCTTTATATCAAATCATTCATTCTACTAAAGACTATGATATTTTAACTGATGTCACTAACCAATCTTTTATAACTAAAGAACAAATGCAAACCCTTTGGGGTGAAGATTATGACTATTACTATAACAAAATAAATAATGCAGTTTTAGATACTTACCATGAAGTAATCTATTATAATGATGAAATAATCGAGGCCTTTTACTTTTCTATGAGTAATGGAACTACCGAAAATGCAAGCAGTGTTTTTCAAGAGAATTTACCCTATATTAAATCTGTTTCCTCTTCTTGGGATAACGAAACCTTAAATAACTTTGAAGTAACTAAAAACTTCTCTAAAACTGACTTTTGTCTTCTTCTAGACCTCAACGATTGTGCTAATATCACAATTAACAAAATAGATAGAAACGCCACTAATCGCGTAGAAAATATTACTATTAATAATATTACTTTAAAAGGTACGACATTTCGCTCGTTACTGAGTCTTCGTTCCACTGATTTTACAATTACGATAAATGAAGATACTGTATCTATTACCACTAAAGGTTATGGTCATGGTCTAGGTTTAAGTCAATATGGTGCTAGTGGTATGGCAAAAGACGGCTATAACTATCAAGAAATCTTAAAATATTACTATAACGATATAACTATTAAGAAAATGGTATAAAATATTTTCTTCTAGCCAAACTACCTATTAGGAAGGTGAAAAAATGACTAAAAGAAAACTAAAAAAATACGTAAAACCCACAATCTTATTAGTAAGTATTTGTACCATTACCTTATCTTTACTATCTCTAACTAATATAAGTGAAGACGTAGAAGAAAAAAATACCCATGTAATTAATACCATAATTGAAGAAGAAACTCCAGTTGTTAATACCGAAGTAGAAAATACTAATCAAATAATAAGACCATATACCACTGATAAAGTATCAATATCTAAATCTTTCTATGAAAAAGATGGCACCGAAGAAGAACAAATAAACTCTTTAATTTATTATGAAAATACCTACTTACAAAATAATGGTACTGTTTATGCAAGCAGTGAAGAATTTGATGTTATCTCTGTTTTAAATGGCTCTATTATCGATATCAAACAAGACGAACTATTAAACACAATTGTCTATATTTCTCATAACAATAGTTTAACTACGATTTATTATGGTTTAAAAGATGTTAATTGGAATGTTAATGATGCTATAAATCAAGGTGATATTATTGGTAAAAGTACTAATAATGTCTTCTGTGAAAGTCCAAACTCCCTACTTTTTGAAGTAAACTATAACGGTCAAGTCCTAAATCCTGAAAAATTCTATACCATGGATTTAAACGAATTAAACTAAGTATATAAAATCCCTATAATTTATATAATAAACTAGGGGGTTTTTATTTCATGAAAGAAAGTATTACTAATCGTGTTATTAAAGTTTCAAACTATTTAATAACTACTAAACAAACTATTAGAGACCTAGCAAGTCACTTTAATATTAGTAAAAGTACTATTCATAAAGACTTACAATATCGCTTGCCTACTATTGATAAAGAATTATCTCAAAAAGTAAATGAAATACTAACACTTCATTTAAAAACTAGACATCTAAATGGTGGAGAAGCAACAAAAAGAAAATATCTGCAGAATCGAGATGGAAAATGAAAAAAATACCTTACACTTTATTTATTAATGATGATACTCTCTTCTTTTTAAATAATAAAAAAAATAAAATCTATTCCCAAAAAATGTCTTGTTTAAAAGAAGAAGAAATAACTAACTCAGAAGAATTTTCTAAAGAATTTGCTAAGTTTCTAATAAAAAATCATATACGTACCTCTCTATTTGGTAAAAATATCTATTTTCTAAAATCAGAGTATCTAAACCCTATTATGCAAGAAAAATATCTAAGTATTTTAAATGATTACTTTAAAAAAATTGCATTAAAAGATTTAACTACTATTTTAAAAATAACCAATCAAACCTCTTATTTAAATATAAATGATAACTATATTGATTACTACTATCTTAAAAAAAATACAATAACCTGCCTGCGTATTCCTCTTTATATATTTAATAACAATATCTTAAAAACTATTAATCATTTCTTTACTAACTTTTATAAACCTAAAAAACTTATCTTATTTGGTAATAAAGAAAATATCGCAAGCATTGCTAAAAACATCTTTAAAAACTATAATATTCCTACCACTTTCTCCGAATTTCCTGAAAACTATATCTTAGAAGAATTTAAAGAAAAATAGCTTTTGTTTTTTTCTAAAAATTATGATATAATTTGCTAATAGCAAACGATAGCTATGGTAGGAGATTGAGTTTTATGATAAAAATAGTAATAATTGAAAATGAAGAAAAAACCCAAACTAAAATCAAAAATATTCTAAAAGATTTAGATTTCTTAACCAATGAAGAAGCAGAAGTTCTTTACTTTACTAAGTATAACAAAGAATTAAAACAAATAATTGAAAACAATGCTGAACCTAAAATTTATATCTTAGATATTAACTTAGAAACTAAAGTAAGTGGTATCGATATAGCTAAATTTATTAGGACTAATGATTGGGAAAGTGAAATAATTTTTATTACTAATCATGATAAAATGTTTGAAACTGTCTATCGTTCAGTTTATAAAGTCTTTGATTTTATCGAAAAATTTCATAATCTAGACCATCGCCTTAAAAAAGATTTAAAACTAATCTACAATCGTAACTTTGATAATAAAATGTTTAAATATCAAAATCAAAATCTCAATATTCAAATTTATTATCACTCAATTATTTATATCTATCGTGATAAAGAAGAACGTAAAGCTGTTATTAAAACTGATAAAAACGAATACTATTTATCATTAACTTTAATCGATATCTTAAAAATGTTAGATAATCGTTTTAAAATGGTTCATCGTAGTTGTATAGTTAATACTGACCGTATCGAAGAATATAAATGGTCACAAGGTTACTTTCAAACTGATACTGGCGAAATAGTTTATATGTTAAGCAAAAAACATAAAGATGACATTACCAAATTTTCTAGTCATAACAGCTAAAACCTGCGAACTTTGTCGAACGTATTTTGTTGTTTCCTAAAAATTTTAGTGGTAATGTAATTATTAGGAAAGAGGTGCTATCGATGCAAGGAAAAGTAAAGTGGTTTAATAATGATAAAGGATATGGTTTTATCGAATGTGAAAACCTAGAAGATATCTTTGTTCATTTTTCTTCCATTATTAAAGATGGCTATAAAACCTTAAATCAAGGTGATAAAGTAGATTTTAATCTAATTAAAACATCTAAAGGACTACAAGCCACTAATGTAAAA
>CAYLQC010000010.1:7580-10613 GCA_964385785.1 uncultured Muribaculaceae bacterium
TAACCAAAAAAGCAAGGAAAAAACTTGCTTTTAAAATTCTCTAAATTTTGTTTTAACTTATTCTAATTTTTGATATAATGAGTACAGAGGTGAAGAAATGGAAATAATAATCCGTGGAGAAAATGTTAAAATAACTCCAGCTATGAAAGAAAAAGTGGTTGAAAAATTAAACCGTTTAGAAAAGTACTTTGATAACCCAAACGATATTAAAGTTAATGTTAATGTTAAAGTAAATAATTTAAGTCAAAAAATTGAAGTAACCATACCAACTAAACAATTTACAATTAGAGCTGAAGAACGTCATCAAGATTTGTACGCTGCTATTGATTTAATCATTGATAAACTAGAACGCCAGATTAGAAAAAATAAAACCAGAATTAAAGATAAACAAAAAAATAATGATATAGCTTTTAACTTAGACTTTGACCAAATAGAAGAAGAACCAAATAAAATAGTTAAAAGAAAAGTAATCGAAACTAAACCAATGGACGAAGAAGAAGCTATATTACAAATAGAACTAGTCGATCATGAATTCTTTGTATTTAAAAATGCCGATGAGGATTGTGTCTCTGTTCTTTATAAAAGAAAAGATGGTAATTACGGAATAATTCATGTAAAATAAATGCTTAAGTATTTATTTTCTTTTTTCTATATAAAATGCTATAATAAATAAATGGAAGGTGATAACAAGATGGGATTTTTAAAAAAATTAATCGACTCTGAATATAAAGAATTAAAAAGATTTGAAAGTATAGCTGATAAAGTTGTTGCTTTAGACGAAGAAATGTCTAAACTAACTGATGAAGAATTAAAAAATAAAACAACGGAATTTAAAAATGCACTTGATAGTGGTACTCCTTTAGATGATTTAATCGTCCCCGCTTTTGCAACCGTTAGAGAGGCCGCTTTTAGAGTAATCGGTGAAAAACCTTATTACGTTCAAGTATTAGGTGGTCTAGCCATTCATTATGGTAATATCGCCGAAATGAAAACTGGTGAAGGTAAAACCCTAACCGAAACAATGCCTACTTACTTAAATGCTTTAACGGGAAAAGGTGTTCATATCGTAACGGTTAATGAATTCTTAGCTAAACGTGACTCTGAATGGATGGGCGAAATATTTCGCTTTTTAGGACTAACTGTAGGTTTAAACTTAAGAGACCTTTCCCCTGCTGAAAAAAAAGAAGCCTATAACTGTGATGTACTATACTCAACTAATAATGAAATTGGTTTTGATTACTTAAGAGATAACATGGTTGTTAAAGCCGAAAATAGAGTTCAACGCCCCCTACACTTTTGTATCGTTGATGAAGTTGACTCAATCTTAATTGATGAGGCAAGAACTCCCCTTATTATATCTGGAGGAGCAGCTAATAGTAAAAGTCTTTACCTTGATGCTGATCAAGCTGTCAAAACTTTAAAAGACGAAGTTGATTATACCATTGATGAAAAAGTAAAAAACGTATCTTTAACTGAAGAAGGAAGTAAAAAAATTGAAAAACACTTCCATATTGATAACTTATATGATATTCACAATACTAATTTAGTTCATCATATAAATCAAGCCTTAAAAGCTAACTATGCTTTTAAAAAAGATATTGATTACGTTGTTAATAATGATCAAGTAGTAATTGTTGACCAATTCACTGGACGTCTTATGCAAGGTAGACAATATAGCGACGGACTTCATCAAGCCATAGAGGCTAAAGAAAGAGTAACAATTAATGTTGAAACTAAAACCATGGCTACAATAACATTCCAAAACTTATTTAGAATGTATGAAAAACTATCTGGTATGACTGGTACTGCTAAAACCGAAGAAGAAGAATTCCGTAATATCTATAATATGTATGTTATAAGAATTCCTACCAATAAACCCATTGCCAGAGTTGATTTACCTGACTTAGTCTATGCTACTAAAGATGGTAAATATAAAGCCATAGTTAATACTATTAAAGAAATTCATTCAACTGGTCAACCTATTTTAGTTGGTACGATTTCTGTCGAAGCTAACGAATACTTAAGTAAATTACTTACTAAAGCTGGTCTTCCTCATGAAGTATTAAATGCTAAAAACCATGAAAGAGAAGCCGAAATAATTGCCAAAGCCGGTACTAAAGGAGCAATTACAATTGCTACTAATATGGCTGGTCGTGGTACTGATATCAAACTAACAGAAGAAACCGTTAAACTAGGTGGACTTTATGTTATAGGTACAGAACGTCACGAATCTCGTCGTATCGATAACCAATTACGTGGTCGTAGTGGTCGACAAGGTGATATTGGTACAAGTCAATTCTTTGTATCATTTGATGATGACTTAATGCGTATGTTTGGTACGGATAGAATTAAACAAGTAGTTAAAAACTTAGGTATGACTGATGATCAAGCAATTCGTTCTAAAGCAATTACTAAAAGTATTGAAACTGCTCAGAAAAAAGTTGAAGGTAATAACTTTGATAGAAGAAAAAATTTATTAGACTATGACAACGTTGTTAATGAACAAAGAACAATTATCTATGAAAGAAGAAATGAAATATTAGATAACGAAAATATTCATGAAAGTATTTTAAATATATTTAAAAATACGGTAGATAACTTAGTAGATAGTCATATCGAACCAGAAGGTTATCTAACTACTGATGATAAAAACGAAATAATCGAATATATGAATACTAACTATTTCAAGAAAAAACCATTAGTAATAAAAGATATTGAAGATAAAAAAGATGAAGATATAAAAGAAACTCTAGCCAATCTTTTAATTAAAGATTATGAGAAAAAAATAAGTATTGCTCCTAACTTCCATGAATTTGAAAGAGCCATATCTTTAAATATTATTGATAACTTATGGGTTGATCACATTAGTGCTATGGAACAATTAAAAGAAGGTATAATGTTAAGAGGTTATGGTCAAGTAAACCCTCTTCAAGCTTATACAATTGAAGGTTTTGATTTATTCGAAGAATTACTAGATAAAATTGATTCAACAATTTCTGAATTCTTACTTAAAGCCAATATTGAACAAAATAC
>CAYLQC010000011.1:0-3553 GCA_964385785.1 uncultured Muribaculaceae bacterium
TACAATATTAAGTAAAATTATTTATTATTTTCTTTTATTGCAGCTTGAGCAGCAGCAAGACGAGCAATAGGTACTCTAAAAGGTGAACAAGAAACATAATTTAAACCAATATTATGACAGAATTCTACACTTTGTGGATCTCCTCCATGTTCTCCACAAATACCTAATTTAATATCGCTACGCACACTTTTACCATTTTCTACAGCCATTTTAATTAAAGCACCAACACCTTCTTGATCTAACTTAGCAAATGGATCTTGTTCATAAATTTTCTTATCATAATAAGCATTTAAGAATTTCCCTGCATCATCTCTTGAAAAACCAAAAGTCATCTGTGTTAAATCATTAGTTCCAAAAGAGAAAAACTCAGCTTCTTTAGCAATATCTCCTGCTAAAATAGCAGCTCTTGGTACTTCAATCATTGTTCCAATATGATAACTAATATTAGATTTCTTTTCTTTCTTAACTTCTTCCGCAGTTTGAACAACTATATCTTTTACATATTTTAATTCTTTTACATCACCAACTAAAGGTATCATAATTTCGGGAACAATATTATATCCCTCTTCTTCTACTACTTCGATAGCTGCCTCGATTAAAGCTTTAGTTTGCATCTGGGCAATTTCCGGATAAGTTACTGCTAAACGAACACCTCTATGTCCCATCATTGGATTAAACTCATGTAATTCATTACATTTATCTTTAATAACTTGAATATCAACATTCATTGATTTTGCAAGTTCTTGCATTTCTTCTTCCGTTTTTGGTAAAAATTCATGTAAAGGTGGATCTAAATAACGTACCGTCATCGGTAGACCTTTTAACTCTTTATACATAGCTTTAAAATCCCCTTTTTGATAAGGAATTAATAAATCTAAATATTTTTCTCTATCTTCCTTAGAATCTGCTAAAATCATTCTTCTTAAATTAAAGATTCGTTCTTTATCAAAAAACATATGCTCTGTTCTACATAAACCTACTCCCTCAGCTCCTAAAGAAATAGCTTTTCTTACATCTTGTGGCGTATCCGCATTAGTTCTAACGTTTAACTTCCGATACTTATCCGCCCACATCATAACTTTTTCAAATTCGCCTTCGATTGTTGCATCAACACATTTTATTTCACTATCGTATATTGCTCCTGTTGTACCATCTAAAGAAATAATATCTCCTTCATGATAAGTTTTACCACCTAAAGTAAATTGTTTATTTTCTTCATCCATTACAATATCACCACAACCAGAAACACAACATTCACCCATACCTCTAGCAACAACTGCCGCATGAGAAGTCATTCCTCCCCGTACTGTCAAAATTCCCTCGGCTGCTTTCATACCCGTTATATCTTCAGGACTAGTTTCTAATCTTACTAAGATTACTTTTTCACCCTTTTTGGCCCAAGCCTCGGCATCCCTTGCCGTAAATACCACTTTACCACTTGCTGCTCCAGGACTTGCACCTAAACCTTTCCCAATTAATGTGGCTTTCTTTAATTCATCAGGATCAAATTGCGGATGTAATAAAGTATCTAAATTTCTTGGATCAATCATTAAAACGGCTTCTTCTTCAGTTCGCATCCCGTCTCTTACTAAATCACTAGCAATTTTTAAAGCTGCCTTAGCTGTTCTTTTACCATTTCTGGTTTGTAACATATAAAGATGACCATGTTCTACTGTAAATTCCATATCTTGCATATCTTTATAATGATTTTCTAATAATTCACAAACTCTTTTAAATTCCGAAAATGCTTCCGGAAACTTCTCAGCCATTTCAGCAATTTGCATTGGTGTTCTAACTCCTGCTACAACATCTTCACCTTGTGCATTAGTTAAAAATTCCCCAAATAAACCTTTTTCTCCAGTTGCTGGGTTTCTAGTAAATGCAACACCTGTTCCACAATCATCACCCATATTACCAAAAGCCATTGATTGAACATTAACTGCTGTTCCCCAAGAATAAGGAATATCATTATCTCTTCGATAAACATTAGCCCGTGGATTATCCCAAGAACGGAATACGGCTTTTATAGCTCCCATTAATTGTTCTTTTGGATCATCTGGAAAATCACTACCAATTTTTTCTTTATATTCCCTCTTAAATTCCAAAGCTAACTTTTTTAAATCTTCAGCATCTAATTCAACATCTTGTTTAACCCCTTTTTCTTCTTTCATTTTATCAATTAATTTTTCAAAATGTTTTTTACCAACTTCCATTACTACATCTGAATACATTTGAATAAATCTTCGGTAACAATCCCAAGCCCATCTTGGATTATTAGATTTCTCTGCTAAAGTATTAACTACTTCTTCATTTAAACCTAAATTTAATATCGTATCCATCATTCCTGGCATAGATGCTCTAGCACCCGATCTAACTGATACTAGTAAAGGATTTTCAATACTACCAAACTTTTTGCCCGTTATACTTTCTAACTTTTCGATATATTCGTTAATCTCTTCTTCAATTTCTTTACTTATTTTTTTACCATCTTCATAATACTTAGTACAAGCTTCCGTAGTAATAGTAAATCCTTGTGGTACTGGAAGACCAATATTAGTCATCTCTGCTAAATTAGCGCCTTTTCCTCCCAGTAACTCTCGCATATCTTTATTTCCTTCACTAAATAAATAAACGTATTTTTTCATTCTTTCTCCTCCTTAAATCACTTTACTATTATAGCAATTTTAAAAAAATGCCACAATAAAACAAATCATTCTTGACATTTATTAGACATTATTTATTCTTATCAAAAGCTTTTAAATAAACTTCTCTTAATCTTTCATTTGAAACATGCGTATAAATTTGGGTTGTTGATAATGAAGAATGTCCTAGTAAGGCTTGAACACTTCTTAAATCTGCCCCATTATTTAATAAATGTGTAGCAAAAGTATGTCTTAAAGTATGGGGACTAACATGTATATCACTTGCTACAACTTTTAAAATACTATCTAAAATCTGGGAAACTCTTCTAGTTGTTAATCTCCCACTTTCTTTTGATACTAATAAATAATCACTTTTCTTACCATTTAAAATAATATCTCTATCCCTTAAATAAAGATTTAAAGCATCTTTACAATACTCCCCATAATAAACAATTCTTTCTTTATTACCTTTACCTAAAATCTTTATTTGTTTATCTTCTAATAAATCTTTTAATTTAATATTAACTAATTCATTAACCCGACATCCTGTATCATATAAAAGTTCTATTATTAAAGAATCTCTCGTTGTATATATCGTTTTTTTATAACTATCTAACTTAGCAAAATTTAAAATATCTTCCATTTTAACTTCACTTAAAAAATTAGGCAGTTTCTTTTCTAACTTGGGATTTTTAATACTTGTAAAAACATTTTTATCTAACTTATTACATCTTACTAAATAATTATAAAATGATCTTAAAACACTAATATTTCGTGAAATAGAACTATTTTTATACTTTAAACTATCTAAATACTTTAAATAATCTCTAACTATTTCTTTATTAACACTTAAATAATTTATTTTCTTACTTTCTAAATAACTATTATACTTATCTAAATCTTCTCTATAA
>CAYLQC010000011.1:3653-9997 GCA_964385785.1 uncultured Muribaculaceae bacterium
CAAATCTCTCCTGTTGGTTTATACCAAGAAGCAAAATCACATTTTGGATAATTACTACATCCATAAAAATTTCGTCCTTTTCTAGTTCTTTTAAGAATAACTTTACCATCACACTTTGGACAATCTGCTACTATCTCTTGTCTTTTCTCTTCCTTTTTTATATATTTGCAAGTTGGATAATTAGAACAAGCTGTAAACTTACCATATCTGCCATTTCTAATTACTAAATCACTTCCACATTCTGGACAAACCTCTCCCGTTTTTTCTGGTTCTTTCTTTTCCATTTTTAAAAATGCATCTTCAACCATTGGCTCAAACTTATCATAAAACTCTCTTAAAACTTTAATATTATCTACTTCATCACTTGCAATTTTATCTAAATCTGTTTCCATATTACTTGTATATTCTACATTAACAATATCACTAAAATACTCTTGTAACTTATCTGTAGTTTCTATTCCAACCTCCGTTGGTACAAACTTCTTATCTTCTAAAGTAACATAACCTCGATCTTTAATCGTTGTTAAAATTGTGGCATAAGTACTAGGTCTACCTATACCTAAACTTTCTAATTCCTTAATTAAACTACTCTCCGTAAATCTTGGTTTAGGATTTGTAAAATGTTGCTCTTTTAATATTCCACTTGCAATTATAACATCACTTTTATAATTTTTAAAATCCGGAAGTATCGTATCTTCTTGATCTTCAAAAGCATCATATACTTTTAAATAACCTAAAAACTTTAAAACACTTCCACTTGTTTTAAAACTATAACCGTTGTTTTCAAGTTCAACCGTTGTTGTATCCAATTTAGCATTAGCCATTAAAGAAGCCAAAGCTCTTATATAAATTAAATTATATAATTTATACTCATCCGGTGTTAAAAACTTTTTCATTTCTGCCGGTGTTCTTTTAATACTTGTTGGTCTTATACCTTCATGCGCATCTTGCATATTTTTATCTTTTTTTGATACTTTAACACTACCAATATATTCCTTACCAAAATTCTTCTCAATATATTCGTAAACTTCAGCAACAAAACTTTTAGAAACACGTTCTGAATCAGTACGCATGTAAGTAATTAAACCTACTGTTTCCTTACCAATATCAATACCCTCATATAACTTCTGCGCTATTTTCATCGTTTTTGCTGGAGCAAAATTAATCTTATTAGCAGCCATTCTTTGTAAAGTAGAAGTTTTAAATACTGGTTTAGCACTCTTACTAGTTTCTTTATTGGTTACTTTATCAATTTTAAAAGCATTAGATAACTTATCTAATATTTCATTTGCTGCTACTTCACTATCAATACTTATCTTTTTGCCATGATACTTTTCTAACTCCGCTTTAAAATCTTTAAAATCGGCGGTGATGGTCCAATACTCCGTTGGAATAAACGCCGCAATTTCTCTTTCCCTATCAACTATTAACTTTAATGCAACACTTTGAACTCTTCCTGCACTTTTACCACCTGTTTTAGATTGCATTAACTTACTTAATCTAAAACCAATAATTCGATCTAATATTCTTCGCGTTTCTTGACTTTTAACTAAATTATCATCAATCTTTCTGGGGTTATTAATAGCATCAAGTACCACATCTTTTGTAATTTCATTAAAAACTACCCGACTATAATTATCAGAAATATCTAAAGTATCTTTTAAATGCCACGAAATAGCTTCTCCCTCTCTATCTGGGTCGGTTGCTAAATAAACATATGAAGCATTCTTAACATCTTTTTTTAAAGCATTAATATCTTTAGTTTTTCCTTTAATTGGTACATAATTAGGTTCAAAATTATTATCAACATCTACTCCTAATCCAAACTTACCACTTGTTGCTAAATCTCTAATATGCCCTTTAGAAGATACTACTTTATAATCACTACCTAAATACTTTTCAATTGTTTTACTCTTCGCTGGTGATTCGACAATAACTAATTTTTTCATTCTGTATCATCTCCATTTTCTATTTCTAAAGTTTTATACTCCTCTAATCCATCACCTAAATATTTAAAATAATCCGTTTTAATTGCTAAACTACTCATTTTCATCATATCCGTTATTTCTTGATTAATACTAACAACATCTTCATTAGTATACCTAAATTCACCAAAATAAGTAATTTTACCTGTTGTAGCACTATACATCGCTTTATCACTTTCCCAACTACCATCAGCAAAAACTACTCTATTTTTATAACTATTTAAATAATTATTACTTAAAATATCTTCCCCAAAATATAATCTTGGATCATAATCTAAATTAAATAAATTAGCAATCGTTGGTAAAATATTCATATAAGATGTGTATTGCGAATATACTGCCCCCTCTAAATTACTATTGTAAATGACAAACGGTGTTTTTTCAACATTATGTTTCAAAGTTGCATCATATGGTAAAGCAACTGATACATCTTCACTTGAAAAAGCATAAGGATAATGATCTCCAAATAAAACAATTACCGTATCATCTAATACTCCCTTACTATCTAATAACTCTAACAATCTTTCTAACGCTAAATCAACTTCTTTTAACTTTGACATATATCTTTTCATTTCTAAAGAATAATCAGTATCACTAAATAAATCTAAATACTTATCGCCAAACTCACTAGATACATTATATGGTTGATGACTTGTAACCGTTGTCATCCATGCCATAAAAGGCTGTGTCGTATCAATTCTTTTCATTGCTTCTTCCATTAATAATATATCACTTGGCCACTCATCATAAACATTTAAATGGGAAATTCCTAAATCATCTACTCCGTAATACGCTCCACTTCCCATATTCTTATGAATTGTCGTTCGATCATAATAACCATTTGTATAATCATGATAACTTGATGTAACATAACCTGCTCTATTAAATAAATTAAACATACTCTCAAAATATTCATTTTCTTTATAAGTATTCGCTGTACAAGTTTGATATATCGTATAAAGACTAGTTAAACCACTCATTTCATTATTACCAGTTGCACAAGAATTACGAGGTGAATAATTATTACTAAAACTCCAACCCTCCGTATATAACTTATAAAAAGTTGGATAATACTCTGGATTAATAAATATTTCATTTACTGATTCCATCATAATAACAATTAAATTCTTACCCTCAAAATATCCTGTATACTCATTTTTATCAGTAATTTCTCTACTTAAAAAATAATTATTTAACGTTTTATAATTAGTAGTTGTTGTATTATTATTTAAATTATTCCATGCTGTATCATCAATATAACGAGTAAAATCAGTTTCTACTTTCACCTCTACTTCTTGTTTTTCATACGTAATTTCTTCCTCACTTTTAAAATAAGTATTCTTAATATCTAAACCTAAAAAAACACTAGTACCAAACTGACTAATAGCTAAATTAGTATTAGTAGGGCTTTTAAATAATTTATCATTTGCCTCTACTTGAAACTCATTTTGCATAAACTTTAACTTTAAAGTTGCCTTATATAAAAACCCACTTAAAACTAATAATACTAAAACTATCACACAATGAACTCTATTAAATCTTTTAACAAACTTATTATGTTCTTTTCCCAAATAATTTCGATATATTCTTTTCTCAATAAAACATTTATAAATAACATATAAAATAAAAGGAATTAACATTGTATAATACCAAGGATTAAAAGTCGCAAAATAATCACTAACATAATCTTTAACTGCCCCTAACTGACTACTAGTCCCAAATGACATATAAACTCCTACATAATTTAAAAAACCCGCTTGTAATAAAGCATACACTGTAAAAACAAAAAGGACTAAGATACTAAATATTTTACCCCAATTTTCCTTTAAAAAATACATAATAAAAGAAATAAATAAACTTATAATACTTGAACTAATAAAAATCCGTAATGTCGCATAATCAATTATTAAAAAATTAGCATATATTCGAAATAATACTTCTAATAAAAATAAAGGTATTACAAAGCTTATGTAGTTTTTAAATATTTTGTTTTTCTTCACTTTCTTACTTCACTTCCTTTTTCTATTAAATCATGAACTGGCTTATAAGTAAACCGATAATTTTTTAACGGTCCATAAATTTTTAAACACTCTAAATGTAATTTAGTAGGATAACCTTTATGTTTAGCAAAATGATATTCCGGATATTTTTTATCTAACTCATACATCATTTCATCACGTGTAACTTTCGCAATAACACTAGCTGCTGCAATCGATAAAGATAAACTATCACCATGTATAATACTCGTACTAGGTATCTCTAAAGATAGTGGCATCGCATCAACTAAAATATGTTCCGGCTTAACTTTTAAATTGTTAATTGCCTCTATCATCGCCATTCTACTAGCTTCATATATATTTACTTTATCAATTACCTCAGCAGATACTTCTCCTATCCCAATTGCAATTGCATCAATCATTAATTGCTTATAAAAAATATTTCTTTTCTTCTCACTAAGTTTTTTAGAATCATTTAAACCATCTAATTTGTAATTCTTTGGTAAAATGACCGCTGCAGCCACTACCGGTCCAACTAATGGTCCTCTTCCTACTTCATCTACTCCTGCAATCAAATTAATATTTTGTTTATATAACTCTTTTTCATACTTTAATAAATCAATTACTTCTTTAGCCATAAGCCACCTTCACTTTATCTTACGTTAAATTAGATTATTAGTGCTTAATAATTTAACTAAATAAAAATATAACACATCAATTTTAAGATTGCAAGATTTTTAAACATTTGTTTGTCTAAAACATATTTGTCTGTCTATCAAAAGTTATCCCTTTTACATATTCCATCTTAATATCATTAATAATTTTTTTACTTACCCGATCATATATAACCTCGCCATCTTTAATTGCTCCCATATTAGTACCAATTGTATAATAAGCCTTTTCAACATCATCAAATTTCTTTATATGATATCTTTGTTCTAATATTTCGGGATAATATGTATCTAACATTTTTAAAATATAACACGCTACCTCATCAACTGGTATAACTTCTTCTTTAATACACGATAAAGCTGCTAAATTATAGGCGATTGTATCATTTCCTAATTTAGGTGATAAAATACCTGGTGTATCTAAAAGTGTTATATTACTATTTGTTTTTAACCAATTTATATTCTTTGTTACCCCGGGATTATTTCCTACATCAGCTACATGTCTACTTGCTAACTTATTAATTAAAGTTGATTTCCCAACATTTGGTATTCCTACAACTAAAACTTTAATTTCTTTATCTTTCATTTCTTTTTCGCATCTTTTTTCTTGTAATTCAGCCATCATTTTATTAGTTTCTGTAATAATTTTTTGTAAATCTTCCGTATTATTTAAATCAACTAATAAAACTTTAGTACCTAAATTCTCATAATAACTAACCCATTTTTGCGTTACTTTTAAATCACACAAATCTTTTTTAGTCATAATTAATATCTTTGGTTTATTTCTAACCACATCATAAATATCCCTTATCTTTGAAGAATAAGGAATTCTTGCATCCACTAACTCATATACTATATCAATTAAACTGTATTTTTCACTTATTTGTCTTTTAGCTTTAGCCATATGTCCCGGATACCAATTAATTACACTTTTATTAGCTTGATTTATATTATTCTTCATTTTCTTTATTTTCCTCCAAATATTTATTATAAAATTCATCCATTGTAGATATATACATTTGATCTTGAATTACCCTAAACTTTTCATACTCTTTTTCTGCTTTTTCTACTGCTTGTTTATGAGATATACTACCACTATTATTTAATACATCTTTTCTTCTAAATTTAAGTAAATCATCGGTTGCATCTATCCAATCTTTCATAGTCATAATATGTCTTTCCTTTGCTTCGTCCTCTGCAAATACTAAAAACATATTTGTTAAATCATTTAATTTATTTAATTCTTCTTCAGTTAAATAATTTTTGGCAATTGTAACATCATATTTATAAATTAAACCATCAGGAGAATTCTTCCAATTTGTAAGCCCCATATTTTCTTTTTTAAAATCTGCTCTTGAATAAATTAATTCGGCAGCTGTATGGCCTGAAATTGCATAGTGTAACTTATTTTGCACTATTTTAAAAAAAGTATAAGCACTCTCTGATTTAGGATTATAATCAATTGATGTTGCAATAAATAAATCTGTTATTTTTTGATAAGACATTCTCTCACTAACACGAATTGTTTTAATTCTTTCAAGTAATTCATCAAAATATTTTGCATCATATTTATTACCTCTAATAAATCTCTCATCATTTAAAGCAAAGCCTTTTTGAATATAATCTTTTAATACTTTAGTTGCCCATATTCTAAATTCAGTTGCTTTTTTTGAATTTACTCTATATCCAAC
>CAYLQC010000012.1:0-3642 GCA_964385785.1 uncultured Muribaculaceae bacterium
GAAAGCCCTTTCCAAACGTGTTTATTGTATCAAAATCAAGAGTTGTTGTCAAATTTCAGCTTGAGTAATTCGCGTTCATGAATATATTTATCACCATTTTTAAAAAAATGCAAAGTATCTTTTTTTAATAAATTAAGATTTTGTTCTTTATTATGTTCGATTCTTTGATAAGGAAAAGTTTTAAGATATCTTTCTAAGAAAAAACGATTTTTATAGAAAGGTATTTTCTTTTTAAAATCTATGGTTTTATATAATAAATAAGTAATAACAAAGTAATTAGTTATATTAATTTTTAAACTATATAATATTAGGAGTATTAAAGTAGTTATAGAAATTTTAAAACTAAAATTAATTATTTTAACATAAGGAAATTTTTTAAAAAGGATTAATATAAGTATTTCTAAACCATCTAAAGGTTTTATAGGAAGTAAGTTAAAAAGGATTATTACTTTATTATAAAGAGTAAATAAATTATAAGTATTAGTATTAATTAAGTGATATTTATAAATAACATATATAATTAAACCTAATATTAATTGAAATAATACGCCGGATGAGTAAATTAGAAGTTCTTTATTTATAGGATAGTTAATGGGTAAATCTGAAGTAGTAAGGCCACCAAAGGGATAAAGTTCTATTTTAGTAATGGGAACTTCAAAAATTTTTAAGAAAGTTATATGACCTAGTTCATGAATAATAATGATTAAAAAAATAATAATTATGTTTTTGATATAACCAGTTAAAAGAAATATTAGAAAAATAAGATAAGTTGTAAAATGAATTTTAAATTTAGGATAAGTAGTTTTCATAACTTAAGTAATTACCATCTTTCATAAATGTTAAGATAATTTCATTATTTAAGCATTCTCCAATTAGAGTATCTTTTTCAACATAATCATATAAAGTAAGGTTAGGTGCATCAATATTAGAATACCAAATATCTACGCCGTCTGTACCTTGAACAATTAGTGTATTTCCTAAATTATCTTTTTCGCCAATAAAGACAATAATACCACTTTGTAAGAAAGAAAATGTATTACTATTTAGAGTTACTTTATAAGAAGATTCATAATTAGTTATATTATTATATTCTTGAATCTCACTTGATACAGGAGAAGTATTATAAGTTGGCAAGAGATTACCAAAATACTTAGTATATAAGTTATTAATAGTTGTAAATGGTAAAGTACTTTGAAATAAATTGTCATGAAAATTAATTAAACATTCATCACTTATATTTATATAAATAGCACAGATTAAAACTAAAATAATACTTAAAAGAGTTCTGGTAAAAAGATTAGATATATAAGATTTTTTTACCTTTTGGGGGTGTTTTTTAGTTTTAAGACAATGTAATCTTTTATTTTTAATACGTTCTTTTATTTCTAATACACTATTATCCATAATATCACCTAAAATAAGTTTATGAAGTACTTTTAATTTTTATAACAAAGTAAGGCAAATAGTGTAGTTATAACTATACCTAGGGGTGAAAAAACAATATTTTGAAATAATAGTAAAGTTAGAACTAAATTTAATAAATAGATAAGAAAAAAAGCCAAAATGTAGTTTTTTAAGGTACCAATTTTTAATTTTTGGGATACAAAGTTTAGAATAATATAGATTAGAAAGAATCGACCGTAATTGGTAAATGTGATATCTAATATTAGAATAACTAGATAAAAAAATGGTGTTTTATTTTTAGCTAAAATACATGTAAGTAAGATATTCGTTTTTATAGTAGTAAAGTTTGCAAATAACATATCGATTATAAAAGATAAAATAATCACTTCTCACCTCTTAAGTCTTTAATTACACTAACATAAGTTATATCATTTAAAGATACACTAGGAGTTATGATAAAACGTTTTAAGACGTCATAGGAATATTTCTCTACTTCACTTACCGTACCAATTAAAATATCAGCGGGATACTTGGATATATCACTAGTATAAACAAGCGCACCAACAGGGATTTCTTCCATAGTTGTAATACCCTCTACTACTAAGTTATTTTGATAGTATTTTAAAATACCATAATTATTATTTATTTTAACAGATAACTGGATATCATTATTTTCTAGCATAGTTACAACACTACTATTTTCATTTGTTTTTGTAATAATACCCACTAAACCTAATTCATTAATTACTAAGTTATCAATTGATATTCCTTGATTTGTACCTTTATAAATCGTTATTTCGTTATTTAAATTATAAATATCACGATATAAAACTTTAGAATATTCTAAGGTATAAGGTATAGTATCATCATATTGGTAGGCATTTACTAAAGAGGTATATTTAGTATATAAATCATTATTTTTAATTTCACAAATATTATTTTCGATATTATTAAATATTTGATAATGAATTAAAAAACCATAAATTTCTTCTTTTAAAATAAAGGCTAGAACAAAGATTAAATATAAAATAAAGCGATATTTTTTGGTCATTATAATCACCTATTATTAATATGGAGAGTTTTTAAGATTTTAAAGCAAATGATTATCAAAAAAACTATAAAAAGTTGTTTCACCAATAATAATATGGTCAATTAAAGGAATTTGGAGTAAATCACCACTTTCTTTTAGGGAATTAGTAAATTCAATATCTGCCCTGCTTGGGGCAACATCATTAGTCGGGTGATTATGAACTAACATAATTTTCATAGCACTGTTTTTAATAGCGGCATGAAATATTTCTCGGGCATGAACTACACTTTTATTTTGGGTGCCAATAAAGATATTTTCTTCAGCAATAATTTCATTTTTGGTATTTAAAAATATTGCCCATAATTTTTCTTGTTTTAAATTAATTATTTTAGTTTTATATCTATTAAATATATCTTCAGCAGTAGTAATTTTTTGATTTGGAGAAATTTCGGTTGTACTAAGTCTTTTACCTAATTCAATAGCGGCCAGTAAAGTAATGGCTTTAGCATCTTTAATACCATTTATTTTAATTAAAGACTGATAATTAATAGTATTTAAGTCTTTAAAAGAATTAAGATTTTTAACTACTCTAATAGCTAAATCTTTTACAGATTCAGTTTTACTACCAGTTCGTAAGATAATAGCAATTAGTTCTTCGTTAGATAAACTTTCTGCCCCTTTAGTTTTTAGTTTTTCTCTTGGTCTTTCATCAACAGGTAAATCTTTAATTTTATAATTCATTGGGTAAGACTCCTAACATATTTTGCATAATGATATCATAATTTTCTTCATTAGAGTTTAGTAATAAAGTATCATATTTTTTTAAAGATTCGATAATAGATGGATCTAAGTCAATTTCTTTTTGATAATAATTGATATTTTTTTTATTAAACCAAGAGGAAAATAGTTCTTGATTAGTATAAGTTATGCCGATAAAAACGCGATAGTAATCACCAATTTTAACAACTTTGGCAAATTCATATTCATTTTTTAATTTATAAGCGTTGATTTCATTTTTAAAAGCACCGACTTGATAAACTGTGACAAGATTAGTATTAATTGCTGTAGAGTCTTTAATATTTAAGAAAAATAAAATAGCCAAAGAAGAACCTACAAAAATTGATATTAAAATGACTTTTAAAGTTTTGGGCATAGATATCACCATGTTTGTTATAGCAAATAAATATTAAAAAAAATGTCAGATTATG
>CAYLQC010000012.1:3742-9829 GCA_964385785.1 uncultured Muribaculaceae bacterium
TCTTTTTCCTCTTTATTATCCAAATTTTTTAGATTATTTCTTTTTTTAAATATTCCCATAATTTTTTTCTCCTTTATTTTTCATAATTTTTTAAATACTCTACTAAATTAAGAGCAACATTTTTAGGAAGAATTTTTTCTAAATCTTCTAAAGGTGTCTCTTTTATCTTAGAAATACTACCATATTTTTTAATTAGCAGAGTTTTACGTTCTTTACCAATACCTGGTACGTTATCTAGAATACTACTAATACTTCCTTTACTTCTAATATTACGATGATAGTTAATAGTATAACGATGGACTTCATCTTGCATACGAGTTAAAAAGTTAAATAAATTACTTGTTTTAGATATATCAACAGTTTTTAAGTTTTGTAAGACTAATTCATTAGTCCGGTGTTTATCATTTTTTTTAAGACCACAAACTGGGATATTTAGATTTAAGTCATTTAATGATTCTAAACAAGCTTTTATTTGATTTTCCCCGCCATCAACAATAATTAAATCGGGTACTTCGGTTTGTTCTTCTTGCATTTTATGATATCTTCTTTTAATTACTTCTTTCATGGTATTATAATCATCATTTTTATCAACGCTTACTTTATATTTACGATAGTCATTTTTACTAGGTTTACCATTTTTAAAAACGACCATACCACTAACAGCAAACGAACCAAAAAGATTAGAGTTATCAAATAAATCAATCCGATATAAAGATTTTAAACCCAGTAATTTTCTTAATTCTTCATTAGCAGTTTCGGTTTTATATTCATCTTTTTTAATTAGTTCTAATTCGGTTTCTAGGTTTAATTTAGCATTCATATTAGCCATTTCAAATAGTTTTTTCTTATCCCCTTTTTGGGGAGTTAGAAAGTTAGTATTAAGCATTTTAGTTAAAATTTCATTATTTAAACTACTAGGTATTAAGATTTCTTTAGGTATTTCATGCCGATTGTAAAACTTAACAATATAATATTCTAAATCTTCGTTATAATCACTTATTATAGGGAAAATATCTGTTTTGCCTCCTACTAATTTACCATTACGAAGGAAAAATATTTGAATACTGATATAATTATTATCAGAAAATGCACCAACTATATCGCGACTAGTTAAATCGTGTAGTTCTACTTTCTGGCGATCCATAATTATTTTAATATAATCAAGTTCTTTTTTCATTTCCAAAGCCATTTCATAATTTAGCGAATCACTATATTCTTGCATTTTAGTTTCTAAACGTTTGGTTAAAATTTTATCATTACCATTTAAAAAACTTAAAATTTCGTGTTCCATTTTTGTTATTTCTTCGGTATTTATTTGTTTTTCACAATAACCTAAACATTCATGAATATGATAATATAGACATAATTCTTTACCATTAGAACATTTTTTTAAAGGATAAAGACGATTGATAAGATTAACTATTCTTCTAGCAGCATAGGCATTAGGATAAGGACCAAATAATTTTTTATTATCTTTCTTTTTAAGGCTTAAATACCTAGATACTTTTACTTTAGGATAAGGTTTAGAAATATATTCAATATAAGGATAACTTTTATCATCTTTTAATAAGATATTATATTTCGGGTTAAATTCTTTAATTAGGTTTAGTTCTAAAATGAAAGCTTCAACCTCGCTACTAGCAACAATATAAGTAAAATCAGCAATTTCGGAAACCATTTTTTTAGTTTTACCGGTTTGGGCACGATTAAAGTAGGAATTAAGGCGGCGATGTAAGTCTTTGGCTTTACCAACATAAATAATTACACCATCACTATTACGCATTTGATAACTACCAGGTAAGTGTGGAACTAAAGATAATTTTTCTTTTAACATAATATTCACCCGTCTTTTTAAATATTATACTATACTTTTAGGAAAAAATAATGTAAAATAATTACGCAATAAAAAGTGAGGTATTTATTTATGAATAAAGATTTAATTTGTTATATGGGAAGATATCGAGTAGCAAGTGAGGGTGCTAATTACTTTAGATTTCAAAGAGTAAGTGATGGTAAATATATTACTTTAGGTGTTTGTTTTAATAAAGAAATAGTTTTAAATAATCACCAAGTAGTGTTTTTCTCTTCGATTTTAGATGCGGAAGAATACTACGATATTATATGGGATAAAAGCGAAGATAATATCTTACCAATGGATATTAATTTAGGAGAGGTTCGATTACTTTATCGTGATTTAGTAAAAGAAGGTATAGAAAAACCCGAAATAAATAATTATATTATGAATACTTATATGTATAGTAGAGGGCGTTAATGAAACTTTTAAATACTTATACTTATGTGGCTAAAAAAAGTAAGTTTATCGCTTATTATTATGAAGTAAGTAGTAAAGAAGAAGTTTTAAGTATTTTAGATAATATAAAAAAAGAAAATAAAAAAGCTAGACATATTCCTTATGCTTATATAATAGATAATACTGCTAAGAAAAGTGAAGATGGAGAACCTGCAAATACGGCAGGAAGTGTTATATATAATGTTATGGATAGAGAAAATTTAAAAAATAAATTAATATTAGTTGTTAGGTATTTTGGGGGTATTAAATTAGGAGTTGGCGGACTTAGAAGAGCGTATCACAAAGTTTGTGAAGAAGTTATTAAATTTGCGTAGGATTTAAATCAATATCTAAGTTTACTTTATTATTCATCGTAAATATTTTATCTAATGTTTTTAAAGTAGGTATTAGTTTAGTATCAAGACGATATTTAATTATAATTTGAAAGCGATAAATATTATTCATTTTAAAGATATTAGCAGGAGTTGGACCTAAAATAATTGTTTTAGGGGATAAATTATTTTTAAGATAGTTAGTGCATTTATTGGCTTCGATACTTGCTAAGTTATAGTCATGACTTGTTACTTTTAAACTAACTAAGTAGTAATATGGTGGGTATTTTAATTGATGACGAATTTTCATTTCATATTGATAAAATTTAGGATAGTTTTGTTCAGCAACACATTTTAAAATATAGTTTTCGGGGTTAAAGGTCTGAATTATAACGTTACCAATTGTATTACTTCTTCCGGCCCTACCCGATGCTTGATAAAGTAGGCTGAAAGTTTTTTCGCCACTGCGAAAATCTGGTAAGTTTAGGGTTGTATCAGCATTAATTATACCAACTAAAGAAACTCTAGGAAAATCTAGACCTTTACTAATCATTTGGGTACCTAATAAAATATCGTATTCATAGTTTTTAAATTTTTCTAACATTATTTCATGACTATTTTTTTTCGTTGTTGTATCGGTATCCATTCTTAAAATACGTAAATCAGGATAGGTACTTTTAACGAAATCTTCTAATTTTTCCGTGCCTAAACCAAAAAAGTTTATATCTTCATTACATTTAGGGCATTTAGATTCCGCATATTTAGTATAGCCGCAATAATGACACCTTAACATATTTTTAGTTTTATGATAAGTTAGGGTTATATCACAATTTGGACATTTATAAGTAAAACCACAATGATTACAAGTAATAGTTGTTGCATACCCTCTTCTATTTAGAAGTAATATAACTTGTTCATTACGACTTATAGAGGCTTCAATTTCAACTTTTAAAGCATCACTTAAAATAGCATTGCCTTTTTTTAATTCTTTAGCCATATCAATTATTTGACAATTAGGCATGTTAAGTTCATGAATCCTTTTAGGTAAGACTAAAAGTTCATAAAGATTTTTACTGGCTTTAGCCATTCTTTCAAGGGTTGGAGTTGCGGAACCTAAAACAATTGGAATATTATTTTTTAAAGCCCGATATTCGGCGATATCTATAGCATTATATTTCGGACTATTTTCTTGTTTATAAGCATCAGCGTGTTCTTCATCAACTACGATAATTCCTAAGTTTTTTAAAGGAGCAAAGACTGCACTACGAGCTCCGATTACAATTTTTACTTCACCTTTATTAATACGACGCCATTCATCATATCTTTCCCCATCTGATAAATGACTATGTAAAATAGCAATTGTATTAGGAAAACGAGCGGCGAAGACATTAACAAATTGGGGAGTAAGACTAATTTCAGGGACTAAAACTAAAGCGGTTTTAGAATTTTTTAAAACTCTTTCGATTACTTGCATATAAACTTCGGTTTTACCACTACCAGTTACACCATATAATAAAAATTTTTGATGTTTATTTAAACTTGATGTAATTTTTTGATAAGCATTTAATTGCTCTTTATTTAAGGGATATTTTTTACTTGGCATAACTTTTTTAGTTTTAAGACGATATGTTTCTTTTAATTCTTCTTTTAGTATACCTTTTTTAATTAAAGTATTAGTACTAGATATTGATATATCAGTAGCAGTACTTTTTAAGATACTTTTAGTATTTTTAAATAAAGCAATTATTTCATTTTGCGTTTTATTATTAGTAAGATTAAGGGAGGTTTGATAATCGTTATTTAATACTAAAAAACTAGTATATTTCTTATTAATTTTAGTTTTATTAGTAGATTTTAAGGCTTTAGGTAACATTGTACTAATACAAGAAGATAAACTACAAAGTGTACTATCTTTAACAAACTGCGCTATATCTAATAATTCAGGAGTTAAAATAATTTCTTCATCTATTACTTCTAAGATATCTAAAACTTTAAAATCACCTTTAAAAGAAGAACTAATATTTAAAATAAAACCAGTTAAAGTTCTTTTATTAAAAGGGACTTTTACTCTTTTACCAATACTAACTAATTTTTCTAAGTTTTTAGGAATATGATAAGTAAAAGTTTGATCCGTTTGTTTATTTTTCATTTCTAAAATTACATCAGCATACATAGTATTTCTCCTTAAGAAGTATATTCTTTGATTTTTTGGTAAAACGTAACTAAATCGTTTAATTTATACCTACAATTAGCAGGACTGGTACTAGGAAGTAAAAAGTAAGGTATTAAAAATTTATTAGCAAAAAACTTTTGATAATATTTAAAAGCAGTTTGACCATTTAAAAAAATTGCTTGGATAGAAGAGTTATTAATTATTATTTCTAAGTTATTGGGAGTAACATTTTTAATCGAGGCATCACTTGAAGAAGATATTTTACAAGAAGCACAAACATCCCATAAAGCAATATGATGTTTATTTAAAAAAGCTACTTTATCAATTATTTTTTCTTGATAAATTATTTCTAAAACTTGCCAAAAACGATTATTGGGATTGCCATAATAAAAACCAACTTCACGGGATTTAATACTAGGTATAGAACCAAGAAGTAAAATTCTTGAGTCTTTTTGATATATTGGTTTAAATTCATGTTTAACTATTTCTAATTTTTCCATATTTATATTATAAAATAATTAAAGCAAAAAAAAAAGTGATATACACCACTTTCTAATTATATTTTATATAGTTTAGTATTTCTTCTTGAAACTGTGAAGACAACTACTGCTAAAGCAAGACCAGATATAATAACAGCATATGGAACAAAACTACCAGTTTGAGGGTTATCAGCACATTCTGAGTTATAAACATCAGCAGTAACTACAGAGCCATCTTTACCATAATAAGTACCATTTACAACTTTACAAGTATAACTTTCTTCTACACTTGTTGGAGTTCCACAAGTATATTCACCATCAGATGTATAGCATGGGGTAAATGTAATTGTACATTTTTCTCCAGCAGTTCCGGTATAACTAAAGACGATAGTTGCTACTTTAAATGAACTTCCTGATACTTCAGTACTAGATGTAAATTTTAAATTAGTTCCACTTGATGCATCTGTCCAACCACTAGCTGGAGTAATTGAGACAATAGCAGCGTTAACTAATTTAAGTGTTCCAGTATATTCCGTAAGTGAGTCCCCATTAGTTGCTGAACCTGTTATATAACAAGTTTTAGTTTTAGTATCTTGATCTAAATCATCACAAGTAATGTTTCCCCCTATTGCAGCATTTACAGTAATTGGTAATAATACCATCATTGCTAAAGCAATTGTTCCTAATATTTTTTTCATTTTTAATAATACCTCTTTCCATTTCATTTATTATTATGTCTTTATTATAACATAAAAATTCATAATTACTACATTTTTTTACAATATTTTGTAAAATACTTGCCAATTTTTACTA